>JAWUWJ010000048.1:0-21699 GCA_034111925.1 Crocinitomicaceae bacterium | reverse complement strand
GCAAAATTATCCACGAGAAGAATAAAACTCTTGTCGTCACCTCTTCCTTTCAATTCAGAAATCTTTTGACAGGCTTCTTCGTTGGTCGCATCGCAACCCAATCCCCAAATAGTGTCAGAAGGATATAAAACTGTTTTTCCTTCGCGTAATGCTTCTATCGTTGTGCTTAAATCCATTAGTCCAATAAATCAGGTCGTCTATCTTCTGTTCTTTCGATTGCTTTTTTCTCTCTCCAAACCTCAATTTTTGGAAAATCTCCCGAAAGCAAAACTTCAGGAACTTTCCATCCATTGAATTCTGGAGGTCTGGTATACACTGGTGGGGAAAGCAAATCATCTTGAAAGCTATCCGTCAATGCTGAGGTTTCATCGTTCAATACTCCAGGAACCAATCGAACAACGCTATCTACCAAAACGGCTGCGCCAAGCTCACCTCCCGAAAGCACATAAGATCCAATTGAAATCTCTTTCGTAATATAATGCTCGCGTATTCTTTCGTCAACTCCTTTGTAATGTCCACATAGAATCATCAAATTCTTCGAAAGACTAAGATCGTTGCAGATTCCTTGTTGCAATACTTCGCCGTCAGGAGTCATGAAAATGATTTCATCATAATCACGTTCCGCCTTCAATTTTTCAATCAAAGCCGCAATGGGTTCAATCGTCATCACCATTCCAGCGCCGCCGCCATATTGGTAGTCGTCCACCTTGTTGTGCTTGTCTGTTGAATAATCGCGAATGTTGTGAATTTCCAACTCCAGATGCCCTTTCGTTTGGGCGCGCTTCATTATTGAGTCCGAAAAAGGACTGTGAAGCAAATCTGGGAGAATTGTGAGTATATCAATACGCATGGCGCGAAATTAACTAATTTAGGCAAGGTTAATCCTATCTTATGAAGCAAATTTTAGTAGTTCTATTGGCATGTATCTCTTTTGGATCATTCGCACAGCTGGACGGAAATACAACTTTAAGTTACCCCGATCTTATAAAAACATACAAGCAACTTGCTGCAGAGCACGATGAAATTGAATTGTATGAGATGGGAGAATCGGATTACGGGCTTCCAATTTACGTGTGTGTTCTAAACGGTAAGGGAGATTCGTTAAAGACGTTTAAAAAAGCGAGGATGAGCACTACACTGCTAATTAACAATGCGATTCATCCAGGCGAACCCGACGGTGTCAATGCCTGTTTGATTTGGATCAACGCGTGGATTAAAAATGGAAAGTCGAAGGATATTCCAGTGATTGGAATTATTCCCGCGTACAACGTTGGAGGAATGATGAATCGTTCAGGGACAAGCCGAGCGAACCAAGACGGGCCGGAGGAATATGGATTTAGAGGAAACGCTCAAAACTTAGATTTGAACCGCGACTTCATTAAAATGGATTCTAAAAACATGTTCACGTTTGCCAAGATATATCATGCTCTTGATCCAGACGTATTTGTTGATACACACGTTTCCAATGGTGCGGATTACCAATACACGATGACATATATCGCCTCTGTGAAAGAACGAATGGCGCCTCCACTTGCGAAATTAATGCACGATGTGATGATTCCGAAAATCAAAGAAGTGTCGTCTTCAAAAGGAGTTGATTTGATTCCGTATGTTCACTTGAAAGATGAAGTGCCTGAAAATGGAATGGAAGTTTTCAATGATTTGCCAAGGTATGCAATGGGGTATGCGTCGTTAATGAACGCGATTAGTTTTACGACGGAAACGCACATGTTGAAACCATTTCCAGAAAGAGTAAAGTCGACACGAATATTCATTGAAGCAACCATTGATTGGATGCAGACGAATTCATCGCTTATTGAAAAAGCGAGAAGTGAAGCGCGGGAATGGGAGCAAAACTTGGATTTTTATCCATACAATTTTGAAATAGTTGATGAATCTGTTTCATTGCTCTTTAAAGGATTCGAATATTCGCGACCTACAAGCAGGGTGACAGGATTGATGCGGTTAAAATACCACAGAGACCGTCCTTATGAAAGGGAAATAAAGTATTACAATAAGTACGCTGCAAATGATTCAGCTCAAATTCCAGATGTCTATTTTGTTGGCGCTCAATGCACAGATGTCATTGAAAGATTGGCGGCCAATAATGTTGAATACACCGTTTTGAATAAAGACTTCAAAGAAGTGTTTTCCAATCAAGGAATCAAGGGGTTTTCAACTGGAAAAAATCCATACGAAGGACATTTCTTGCATTCAGAGGTAGAATTGGAAATTGGATCTGATATTTGGGGATTGAAGGAAGGCGATATAATGATTCTAACACATCAATTGAATAGAAGATTTATTGCATCCGTTTTAGAGCCTGAAACTCCAGATAGTTACTTCGCTTGGAATTTCTTTGATTCGTATGTGCAACAAAAGGAATACTTCTCGGCATATGTTTTCGAAGACAAAGCCTTTGAAATTCTAGAAGCAGATCCGCATTTGAAAAAGGAATTCGAAATTAAGAAATCCTCAGATAAAGCATTTGCAGAGTCTTCTTGGAAACAGTTGTACTTCATTTACCAACACAGCGATTATTACGAGCCCACTCATAATGTTTTACCTGTTGGAGTGCGCTACGAGAAGTAGTTCAATAATAATTATGCTATTGTATACATCTAGTTAACGCTCTGTTAACGCTCGTTTTTGTTTGCCGATGTATTCTGCCGTATATTTGATGCTTAAACTATACGATAATGAAAACCATTTTAATCCTTTTCGTTGCGCTTTTATCAAGTACAATGACATTTGCTCAAGATACAACTTGGGTGCAAACTTTCACTTTCGATTCTATTTCAGCAAGACGTGGAGAATTTCTTTTTCCGCCTGAGTTGAATTCAAAACGATTTGAACGCGTTTTAATGTCGTACAAATTGAAGTGTAGCCCACTTACTCCTTGGGATCAATACAACTGTGGTGAATGGGATTATTTGGCCTATTCTAAAATTTACGAACACACAGGATTAATGGATTCTGTGGGCCATTACAACGATCTATTTTTAAACAATTGGTTGGCAACTCCAATTTATAATTACGAACCATTTAATTCAACTCGAATTGATGAATACGTTAGTGTTGAGCAACAACGATCTGGAGCTTCAACTACTCTTTATCCAATTCTAGCAGGAAATGGCTTTGGAACTTCGCTTCCATTTCCAATGCTTGTTCCATCTGATCGTTACCAAATGATCTTGACAAGTGCAGAACTTCTTGCAGGTGGTGTAACAGCAGGTGATATTCAATCCTTGAGTTTATTTGTGCCAACGGGAGGAATAATGGGAAATGGTGAACTGTTTCACCCTCACATTTCAATGAAGCATACAACAGATAATGTGTTCACATCATTTCACGGTACAGGTTTTTCTGAAGTTTACAACTTGTCGAAAACTGCAGGAGCTGGAGGTGTATTTGTTGAAGGAGAAAACGAACTGTTGTTTCACACGCCTTTTACATGGAATGGAACCGATAATATTGTAGTTGAATTCTTCTATGATCGTTCTGTTGTGCCAGGTGTTGACTGGGTAAGCTTTGAACAAGATAATTCAGCGCCAAATTTAGCGTCAGATTACGGAACTCGAAATGGAGCTTTAACTTTTGATGGAACCAATCATGCACTAATGGAGGTTTCAGATGTTGATTTAGGAGATGATGTAACAATCGCTTTCTGGGCACAAGGATTAGGGAATTCAGGAGCCAATACATCAATTCTTGAGGCTTACGACACTTTAAATAACCGTGTATTGAACATTCACATGCCTTGGAGTAACAATAGACTTTATTGGGATGCAGGAGAAGGAAGTGCTTATGATCGAATTGATCAGGACATGAACGGAGCAGGAGTTGATAACGAATGGCACCATTGGGCATTTATTAAAAGCACAACGACTGGCGAGATGAAAATTATGAGAGACGGCGTTCTTTGGCATAGTGGATCAGGCTTGAATTCTCCTATCGGAAATATGCACAGGTTTGTAATTGGATGCAATAGATCACTATTGAACAACTGGAATGGTCAAATTGATGAATTTCAAGTGTATAACGTAGCCGTTTCTGAAGCAGAAATCGCAACTTGGTACAATCAAGAAGTTACACCTGCTCACCCGAATTGGGCAGATTTATTGGTGTATTATTCATTTGATGAGCGCTCGCACTCAGTTGATATGACATCAAATAATAATCTTTTGATGCATTCTGAATTAGGAATGATTGATTTTGACGCATTGCCTGTTTTTACCTCAGGTGGATCGGAAAGAATGAGAATTGCTTTGGGGCAAGGTACTGTGACAGGTCCAATGGTTGATGTTGAAGTTCCTTTATTGAAATTGAAAGAACCAGAAGTGGTTTTTGAATATGTTTTACAAGATCAGCATTACGAGATTTCAAACGCGTTTTTAGCTATGCCAGAAGGATCAGAGGATGTTTATGATGCTGGAAATACTGTTATTTCTTCAGTTCCTTTCTCTGGAACTCAAACCTTGACTAATGGAGAATTGGCCTATTACGATGAGCCATTTGAGGTTTTAAATCAAATTGAAATTGGTCGTTTTATTACGCCTTACGGAATTAACTTTGATCTTGGTATCAATGGATTCGAATGGATCTACGACGTTACGGATTACCAAATGTATTTGAAAGATCTTGTTGATTTTGCAGCACACAATACACAAGAGCTAATTGATGTCAAATTCGCATTTATTGAAGGTATTCCGCCAAGAGATGTATTGGAAAGAGAAGCAGTTTGGTCGGATTACCGCTCGTATTCTTATAATTCATTGGACAATGACACAGAACTTCAAGCGACTCAAGTTGCCTTGTCTGACAGTGCATCGATGTTTAAAATTAAAACACGTTTCACTGGACACGGTCACAACGGAAGTGTGAACTGCTGCGAGTGGGATTCTAAAGACCACATGATTTCAGTTGATGGTGTTGAACGCTTTAACTGGGAGATTTGGGAAGAATCTGCCTGTGGTGATAATCCACTTGTTAGTCAAGGAGGGACTTGGCCTTATGCACGTGAAGGATGGTGTCCTGGCGATTTAGTTAAAGAGTACGACCTTGAGTTGACGCCGTTCGTTACTCCAGGAACGACAACAACATTGGATTACGACATTGAAGATATTCCATCGAATGATCCTGAACAAGGAAATGGAAACTACGTTATCGCGATGGATTTGATCTCGTATAGCGCGCCTAATCATCAAAATGATGCGGCTATAATTGACATTTTAAACCCAAATGCTTGGGAATATTACAGAAAGTGGAATCCAAGTTGTCAAAACCCACGGGTGATTATCCAAAATACAGGTGAGCAAGCATTGACAAGTGCGAGAATAACGGTTTGGGTTGACATCAACAATTCAGTTAGTTTCGACTGGACAGGTAATCTTGAATTCCTTGACAAAGAAATCGTTGAAATTCCAATTCCTGGTTATTCGTTCTGGTACGATATAGGAAACTCAGGAACATTTTCGGCGCATATCAATTACCTGAACGAAACGTGGAACTTGGATGAGTACCAACAAAATGATCAAGTCGTTATTCCATTCGAAGCTCCAGAACAAATGGGCTTTAGCGGGCTTCCTAACAATGGATTCTTTGTATGGTTCAAAACGAACAATATGGCCCACGAGAACAAATGGAAATTGACGGACAGCGATGGAAATACAATTTTCGAAAGAACGAATCTTGCAAACAATACGGATTACAAAGATACGTTTGATTTGGCTCCAGGTTGTTATTCAATTATTTTAGAGGATAGTGATAATGACGGAATTTCATTCTGGTATTCGGCGTCTCAACAAGGGGAGACTGCGGGTTCTTTCAGTGTTAAATTAGTTGGTGGACCTATAATGGAAAACTTCGAGAAAGATTTTGGGAATTACAATCAATACAACTTTACGGTTGGTTTCCATTTGGATGCTGAAGAATTGGGTGAACTTGATGATAAGTTAATGGTGTATCCAAATCCCAATGATGGTGTGTTTGGAATTGAATTGATCGGCCGTGTAGATAACAAGGCGGAATTAGAAATTTATGACATCATGGGACGCAAAGTCTTTTCTGAAAAAATGACAACCAGCTTAACGACTGCAAATTCAAATGTTGACCTTTCAACTGTTGAATCTGGACATTATATCGTGAAGGTGATCACTCCAAATGGAGTGTATACGGAAGAGTTCATTAAAAAATAAACGACTTCTAGATAAGATTTGAAACGGGCTTCATTTTATGGAGCCCGTTTTGTTTGCAATAAAGTATCCTTATTCTAGTCACCAAACGCGATGATTGATTAATTTTGTGAAGAATCAGGGAAATTCATAAGTATGACTTACGACATAGCAATAATTGGTGGAGGTATCGTTGGAGCGGCAACGTTCTATAAAGTTCAGAAGCAAAATCCAAATCTGAAAATTGTTCTCATTGAAAAAGAGGGGATGTTGGCCGATCATCAAACGGGTCATAATTCGGGTGTTATTCACTCGGGGTTGTATTATAAGCCTGGTTCACTTAAAGCTAAAAATTGCATTCAAGGCCGCCATGAGTTGGTTGCATTTGCGAAAGAGCATGGAATTGACCACGATGTTTGTGGGAAGATAGTAGTAGCGGTTGATGAATCCGAACTGCCCAATCTTGAGAAGATATATAACATTGGCTTAGAAAACGAAATAGAAGGCCTTAAAAAGCTTACTGGAGAAGAATTAAAGGACTATGAACCACATTGCGTAGGTATTGCAGGACTTCATGTACCATGTACAGGAATTATTGATTTCAGAGGTGCAACTGAGAAAATGGTTGAGCTCGCCTTGGCTATGCAATCGGAAAGCAAATTGTATTTAAACGAAGAAGTACTGGACGTTGACAGTTCTGGTGAAATAGCGATTGTCACAACGACCAATAAAATTATCGGAGCGAGATACCTTGTTTTTTGTGCTGGACTTCAAGCAGACAGGTTGGCTGTCAAAGATGGCGTTGATTTAAAAGAAAAGGTGGTTGGATTTAGAGGCGATTATTATGAATTGACCGATCAAGGAAAACATAAGATCAAGGATTTAATTTATCCAGTTCCAAATCCTGATTTTCCATTTTTAGGCGTTCACTTTACACGAATGACTAACGGTGAAATTGAATGTGGACCCAACGCCGTATTTACTTTCAAGCGTGAAGGATACGGAAAAACGGATTTCTCATTGAGAGATACATGGGACGCATTGACGTATCAAGGAACGTGGAAATTGTTCTTTAAAAACGCACGATTTGGAATCAACGAGTACCGAAGAGCCTTCTCAAAAAAGTTGTTCCTTAAAACATTGCAACGTATGGTTCCTTCATTAACGATGGACGATCTTAGACCAGGTAGAGCAGGAGTAAGAGCATTGTTGTTGAGACAAGACGGTGATACTCGAGATGATTTCAGAATTGAATACCACGGTAAAGCAATTCACGTTTTAAATGCACCTTCACCCGCTGCAACAGCATCTTTGGCAATTGGTGGTTATATCGCCGATAAAGCCAATGAGCATTTTGATTTGAAGTAATTAAGATCGGGCGAAATGGCCCTTTTGGATTGTTGGATCAGTCGCAAGCTCCCTTTTGGATCGCTGCGCTTTTAGATTGTTAGATTCGAATCAGTTTCATTGAATCCAGATTTAATCTAATATCTAATATCAAACTCCAACCTTAATCCAAAAGGCCGAAGGACGATCCAATATCCAAAAGGCGCAGCCGATCTAAAATCTAACTTCTAAAATCTAAACTCCAATCAAACATTCCCCTTCTCACTCAACAATATTGCAATATTCCGAGTCCCCTTGAATTGAGAAAAAATGATAATCATTGTCACCGTAATCGGCACACTTAAAAGCATTCCTATTATTCCCCAAATGGCTCCCCAGACTGCCAGAGAAAGGATCGCGACCAGTGGGCTTATATTTAAGGTGTTTCCCATCAATCGAGGTTCTATGAAGCTTCCAACGAGAACAGCGACAACCCCCAAGGAGATTAAAATAATTAAGAAAGGTGTGAATTCGCCGAATTGAAGCAGTGAAAACAAAGCCGGCATTACTGTACCCAATATCGGTCCAACAGAAGGAATGAAATTGAACATGAAGACCAAGAAAGCCCAGAATACTGGTGAGTCAATTCCGACTGCGAGTAAGATGAAATAACTCAATGTTGAAGTCAATAAAGCAATTAAAGATTTTAAACTGATGTAACTTGAAAGTGATTTATCAATCTTCTTCAATGTTGATTGGAAACCGTCTTTATTTCCGTTTTCATTAAAAATGATGCTTATTTTTCTCTGGAACAATGTTTCTTCAATAAACAAGAACACCGTGTAGAAAATGATCATGACCATACTACCGAGTAGTTCTGAAATCGAGTTGAAGAAAGACTCTAAGTGAGAGGTGAATTCAAAATCCTGTAAGAATTTCACGAGCTCCTCATTCAGATTAATTCCAAGTAATTTATTGAGTTTCTCAGTGATCATTCCCGCGTTAGAAGCATAGTCTTGATAGGATGCCGAGATGTTTTCAATGTTTGTCGTTAGGAGTCCACCAATAAAAAACAACAAGGTGAAAATGCTAAAAGAAGCCGTCAAGGTTTTAATCCACATCGGAATGTACTTGTGCACAAAGCCAATTTTATCAATTAGGTTTCTCATCTTTTTAACGATGAACCAGATCAACAAAGCAATCACAAAAGGCACAATAATCGATTTGGCAAAAACCAATACGACGATCACCAAAAGTGTAATAATCAAGGACGAAGTAACGTTGTTCAATTTCACAGTGTTAAAAGTAAAAATTATTCCGTTGTGAACCTCTTTTTAAAAGGAACTTCACTTCTATGCCATTAAATGGAAATGGTGATGCGAATTGTATTATTTTTGCTGCTCAAATGAAAAATTATTTTTACATCATCGCGCTATTGCTATTCACCGCCTGTTCTACTGAAGAGGGGGAGGAATCAAAGGATAAATTATCAGTTTCTTGTGATGCTGAAAAAGTGAATGGCGACAATTTTATTTCTGGAAAAGCAGAATTTAAAGGCGGAAAATTTCAATCATCTGATTATGCACGAAGCGGCAAGCATTCTGTCAAACTGAATAAAGACGCTCCATTTGGGTTTACTTATGAAGTGAGAGACGTTAAAAAAGGAGACATAATCGAAGTCTCAGTTTGGAAGCATACAAGTGGAACATCTGGAGGGTTGGTTATCTCAGGAGAAGATCCTAAAAATCAATATGAGTTCAATCAAATGTTCAAGGAAGAACAAGGCGAGTGGGGGAAAATTGAATCTTTTTTCGTTGCTCAGCAAGATTATAAAAGAGTTCTGATTTACGCCTTAAACGCAGAAGAAACTCCAGCTTACTTCGATGATATCAAGATCAAAGGGTATTTCAATAATCCTAAACCTGATGATTCTCACGAAGCTCTTGAAATCAATATTAGTAGTTTGGCTTATAAAACACTGACTGAATCTAGAAAAAAGGCATTAGCTCAAGGCGTAATTACGAAAGATTTAAAAGAATACGTTGATGCAAGCTTTATGTCGGGAGGAAAGATAATTCCAATCGAACTTCGTTTAAAAGGCGATTGGACGGATCACCTTGAAACAAATAAATGGTCATTTAGAATCAAAATTGGAGGTGATAATGCTTTTAGGGGTATGAAGACCTTCTCCATTCAGAATCCACACACTCGCTCGTTTATGTTGGAATGGTTTGCTCATAAGATGTATGAGAAAGAGGATATTTTGACGACACGCTACATTTTCATTCCTGTTATAATTAACGGTAAAAAAATGGGGGTTTATGCACTCGAAGAACATTTCGATAAGCAGCTTTTAGAATACCGTAATAGAAGAGAAGGCCCAATTGTTAAGTTTGATGAAAGCGGAGTTTGGCAGCTGCATTATCTTGAAAAGAACGAGCACATCTATTATAGGACTCCAGCATTTGAATCCGCTGAGGTGACTCCATTCAAAAAGAACCGAACGAATAAATCTGAATCTTTAACAAAGCAATTCAATATCGCCAAAGGTCAAATGGAACGGTATCGAAATCACGATGCAAACGTAGATGATTATTTTGATGTGGAATCGTTGGCGAGATTTATAGCGCTTAGCGATGTAATTAACGGAAAGCATGGCTCAATCTGGCACAATCAAAGAAATTACTTTAATCCTGTGACCAATAAGTTAGAGCCAATTGCATACGATTGCTTTATGTCGCCGAACTTGATCCAAACGAAAGTTGATATTGAAGGTTTGGACCGCAGCCGTAAGAAACATTTTACGTTGATAGAAGCCGCACTGTCGAATCCAGAAGTGGAGGCAAAATACTTTGAATACTTAAAGAAATTCTCGAGTGAGAAATACGTCGATGCCCTGTTCACCGAATTGAAAGAGGAGATTAAAGCAGCTGAAACGTTATTGAATTTTGAATATCCCAACATCAAACTCGACAAAGAGTTTTTTAGAACCAACGCAGAAAAAGTTAGAGAACAACTTCCCGAATACGCTGAGCATCGGAAAAATCCGAATGTTGAAAGTGAAGAAAAGAAGCCTTTCGCAGTTTTACCTGAGAATGTAATTTTCACAGATATGGCTTTGAAAGTCAACCTGGAAGAAAATAAAGAAGATGGAAGCGTAACGATTTCAGTTCGGAATTTCCACTCAGCAGAACTTGAGATTTTTGGTTACTCGACCAAAGCGAATAAAATATTGATTGTACCGATCCCGAAGACAGTTTTGAAAGCTTTTGGGACTAAAGCTGAGGCTCAGTTCATCAACTTGAAAGAGAAGCCTAGACGAATTCATTACCGAGCAAAAAATTGTGGAGTTAAAGAGTTTAAAGCGAAAATTGATAAGTGGGGAATCGCTAAACCTATTCAGCTTTTGGACAAAAGTGCTCATATTAGAGTTCCAGTGAAGGGAAGCAAAGAAGTAATTCTGAGTGGGAAAAGTGTTTTAAGAGGTGACATGCATATTCCAAAAGGATATACATTAATCATAGAGGCCGGAGCAGAAATTGAACTTATAAATAAAGCGTCTATTGTTTCTTATTCGCCTATAGACATTCGTGGAACGAAGGATAGTCCCGTTCATATTTCCTCGTCGGATGGAACGGCAAATGGATTAGTAGTCATTTCTGATGAAGCTTCAAAAATGAATTATGCGATTTTCGATAATTTGAATACGATGAATAAAAACGGCTGGACTTTAACAGGTGCGGTAACGTTTTATGGAGGAGATGTAGCAATTGATAATTGTGAGTTCTTAAACAACAATTGCGAAGATGGCTTGAATTTAATTCGATGTCATTTTACGGTTCAAAATTCAACGGTATCGAATGCGTATTCCGATGGCTTTGATGCAGATTTTTGTACGGGTACTCTTAAAAATTCTACGTTCTTGAAAACAGGGAATGATTGCATTGACTTTTCAGGAAGTGTTATTACCATTGATAATTGTACTGTGAGTGAAGCAGGTGATAAAGGAATCTCAGGTGGGGAAGGTTCTAACTTGATAGTGACGAACTGTACTATAGATGTGGCGCATATTGCTGTTGCGTCTAAAGATTTATCAGTCGTTACCGTTGAGAATATAAGCATCACAAATTCAAAGTATGGATTTGCCTGTTACCGCAAGAAACCTGAATACGGACCTGCTCGAATTGAAGTGATTTCCGTGAAAACAATGGATGCTGAAAATCTGAAGCTCCTTGAAAAAGGATCGGAACTTATTTACCTGAAGAAGAGCTACGTCGGAGAGAAAAAATTCGATATTGACTCCATGTATATGGCCTACAAAAAGTAATTCCACTCTATGAAAAAGTTGCTATGGATCGTATGTGTTTTAGCTGGATTAATTTCCTCTTGCTCAGATGCAGTTTCTGTAGAAGGAATTGATTCACTTAAAATTTCATCTGGAGCGGAAAAGATTGATGGAGATGAATTTGTTTCAGGTAAATATAGATTGAGTGGTGGAGACATTCGATCTTCAAAAATGGCCCGAAACGGAAAATTCAGCCTTGCCTTAAATACAAAAACACCGAACGGATTTGGAATAAATCTAGAAGGCATTGAAAAAGGGGATGCTGTCGTTGTTTCTGTTTGGAGAAACCTGGGAAAAGGTGTAGGATCAATTGTCATTTCAGGGAACGATCCTTCAGGTGATTTCTATGAAGAGAATTCAACAATCATTGACAGAAAAGGCGGTTGGGGATTGATTGAAATGAATTTCGTTGCCCATAAAGACTTCGAAGAATTGATCATCTATATCAGAAATGACAATGATGTGACTACCTACTTTGATGATCTGAAAATCAACGGTTATTTCAAACATTCAATTCCAAAGACTACCGATAATGCACTCCGATTGGATATCGATCCGATGACAATGGATTCGCTGAAAATTCTTCGTGACAAGGCGCTTAAGAAAGGAATGATTACCAAAAAGATGAAGTCGTATTTCTCGGCCAAACTTAAAGTGAACGGTAAATATGTTCCCGTTGAAATTCGATTTAAAGGAGATTGGACGGATCATTTGAAGACAGATAAATGGTCATTTAGAATAAAAATGGGGGACGATGATGCGTACAAAGGCTTGAAAACGTTCTCGATCCAAAACCCATCTACACGATCGTTCATGATGGAATGGTTCGGTCACAAGCTTTTCGAAAAAGAAGATGTATTGACAACCCGCTACGAATTTATCCCTGTCATTATCAATGGCGAAAGGAAAGGCGTTTATGCACTTGAAGAACATTTCGACAAGCAGCTTCTTGAGAGCCGAAACAGACGCGAAGGCCCGATTGTCAAGTTTGATGAAAATGGCGTTTGGAAACAGCATTTGGCAGAAATAAAAGGAGGAAAAGCATTTCATATTCCAACGTTATTGGCTGCGGAAATCAATCCATTTAAGAAAAACCGAACGAAGAAGAATCCGAATTTAAGCATGCAGTTCAATGTGGCGCAAAGTCACATGCATCGATTGAGAAGTCATGATGTCGACGTTGACGCTTACTTAGATGCTGACATAGCAGCGCGTTATTTGGCCTTAACTGACGTTCTAAACGCTAAGCACGGATTGATCTGGCACAATCAACGTTATTACATGAATCCAGTTACGAGCCGTTTGGAACCCATTGCATTTGATTGTTTCACAAGCTTGGATCAAATGTCGAAAGAGCTTACAACGATTGGAACGAAATGGATGGCAATAAACTCCTACAATACTACCCAAGCTCTGCTGAGTAATCCAGAGGTGAATGAACTTTATTTGCACTACTTGAAGGAATTTTCCAATCCAAATTACTTACGGAATGTCTTCAACGATTTGAAATCTGAAATCACTCAAATGGAACGATTGCTGAAGCATGAATATCCGTTTTATTCGTTCGATAAGGCGTTTTTTGTATCGAATTGTACGCAAATTAGAGCGGCTCTTCCTGAATTTGAATCGAAACGTTTGTCGACACCAAAGGAATTCTTTAAAGGCCAAGTCGTGTTTAAAAAATTACCGCAAGGTGAGTTGTATAAGGATATTGCGCTTAAAGCGTATGTCATTAAGCAAGATTCTTTTTCGTGTGAGATTCAATTGAATAATTTTCATTCGTATGGAATTGAAATAATTGGATACACGTTAAAGACGGATAAGAAAAGAGCAATCGATCTTAAAGAGCCGATTCAAATGAAGGAATACAAATGGCCTTCGAATCAAACAACGGTTACTTTGACAGAGAAGCCCTATTCTTTCGTGTATCGGGCAGGCAATTGCAACGACGAACTCTTTTATGGGAAGTTGAGTAAATGGAGTCCTATCGACAGAATTGAAATTCCTGTTTCTGCTGATTATGATCAATTGCCATTTAAAGAAATTGGTGATAGTTTGGTACTGAAAAGCGGAAGTTATTCTGTTTCAGAAGATCTCATTTTCCCTAAAAATAAATTTATTGTTTTTGAGGCTGGAGTTCAATTGGATTTAATAAATCAGGCTGCTTTTATTTCGTATTCACCAGTTTTAATGGGCGGTCAATCCTCAAATCCAATTCAAATTACCTCGTCTGATAAAAGTGCCAACGGATTCAATGTCTTGACCAAAAATGAGACCTCAATTATGCGAAATGTTCAGTTCTCCAATCTTAGTTCCCTGAATAAGGAATACTGGAAATTGACAGGCGCTGTGACAGTTTATCAGGGGGAAGTTATCATTGTAAATTGCAGCTTTGACAACAACAATTGTGAAGACGGTTTGAACTTGGTTCGATGCACATTTATTATGGAGAATTCATCAGTTTCAAATACAACTTCGGACGGATTTGATGCGGATTTCTGCACAGGAAGAGTAATTGCGTCTCAATTTGAAAGCACTGGAAACGATTGCATGGACTTTTCTGGAAGTGAGATTCTAATTGAAGGTTGCTCCATTAAAAGTGCAGGAGATAAAGGAATCTCAGGAGGTGAAAATTCTCAATTGATGGTAAAAGAATGTTCAATTGATGGAGCATATATCGCTATTGCATCCAAAGATTTATCCGTTGTCAACGTTGAGGGAATCAGCATTTCAAATTCGGAATATGGATTTGCTGCGTATCGAAAGAAACCTGAGTACGGCCCTGCTTCGATTAAAGTTGAATCTCAAACCAAAATGGATGTGAAGAACTTACATCTTCTAGAAAAAGATTCGAAACTTGAATACCTCAAAAAGGAATACGTCGGGACTCGAAAGTTCGATATCGAGGCAATGTATGCAATGTACAGTAAGTAGAATTCACGATTTTCAGGACTGAATTCAATGGAATGATCAGTTCTCAACTGCTTGAAAATCAATCCAAATAAAAAAAGCATTAATTTAAACGCATGAATCTGATTCGTGCACTACTTCTCGCAGTATTCCTAATCGCATTTAATTCTGCCTACAGTCAAGTAGGTAAAGGCGTTAACAAAGACAGGATTTGTAGAATATGCATGGGCTCCGGCATTTTTGCCAATTACATTTACAAAACTCAAGTTGACGCAGGAATTAATTATTTAGTTTACACCGCTGGTTTTGCAAACAACCGCGGAATGCGAAGAATTGGAAAGCCTGTAGCAGTTCATCGGCTCTTTTTGAGGCTAGGAGCAGAGTACAATTTTAAACGTCCAATCATGGCCTTAAAAGTCGGAATCGGTTATCAACCGTTTAAAAATTTTTACACCCAAAAGCCCAAGTCGGACTTTGCTTCTACGAACAGAGGTTCCAATTTTTTATTAAAAACCCTCGGATCATTGGATGTTGCTTTTAACTTTTTACCGTACTTTAAAGATGACTTTAAGACATATTCACTGCGGCCTGAAGTCGGTTTGGAGATCCCCGTTATCTATAGAATGATCCCCAGACAAATTGTTGTTAAACCCTTGTCAATCAGAATGAATTACGGCTACAATATTTACAAAGACAGAATTGTTCCACTTTCAATGAACACCCATTTCTTTTCTGTTGGCTTGATCTGGAAAATGGACTTGGCGCGCTATTAACCCTCGCGTCTAAAATCTAAACTCTAAAGTTTAAAATCTATTCCTCCAACGCCAAAAACCGACATTCAACCGTAATTTCCCCTCCAACATCACCCTTCGGTAAAACCTTTAAAAAACAACTATCCGTATTCCAATCATTCTTATAAATGAACTCAATATCCTCTCCTTTTATCGAAGCGGCGTGAACATCTTGTACGCCATTTGAGATGATTAAATCGAAATTTGAATCTGAATTTCCGCTCACTTCAATTTCAATTCCGTACACCTTTCCTTGGTCCAAATGTTTCCCAAAAGCGAAGTTTCTTTCCTTTTTCAGGGATATCGTCTCCGTTTGTGTTGCATTGTTCAAATAAATTGGTCGGATGTATGCAAAGTATCCCCAGAAGCTTAAGCCTATGATTAAAGCTACGATTGCTAGTGATGTTGGGACGTAATATTTACCGCGTTTTGCCATAGAAAAAATCTTTTTACTGAAAAAAGCTTGTTTTATTGAAAACAAATTTAGAACATTTGTGGCATCAAAATACCACATCTGTGGATCTTGATTTATAAAGAAGAGGTGAGAGACAGGCTCGATGACCCTCTGGCAACCAACTTAAAGTCGACGCGAAAGCGGAGATTGGAAAACCGGTGCCAATTCCTGATTCCTAATCGAATCGTTCGATGGGTGAATATAAATTTTAAGAGTATGAAAAACGCTAAGATTCAATCTTCGGGAAACAGACAAATTCAACCGCAATTGCGCGCAATGAATTTTATTGAGAATCACCTTCTCACGCATCGAATGTGCTGTTGTTGCTATAAATAGCCTCCAAAATAATTCATGAATGAATTCCGAAGTTGTAATAGACTTTCGAACACAAACATGCACACAATTCTTCACCCAAAATTCATAACACCTAATTCATAACTAGGTATTTCAAGTTCGTCCAAAATGTACTCAACAATAAATAAAAAAGAATTCGTCCTCGAAGGCGGAGCAATAATCGAAAACTTAAATATTGGTTTTCACACCTACGGAAAATTAAATTCCAAGAAGGACAATGTCATTTGGGTCTGTCACGCATTGACGGCCAATAGCGATGTTTTCGAATGGTGGAGTGGTCTATTTGGGCCTGGTAAACAATTCAATCCCGATGAATATTTTATAGTTTGTGTAAACACATTGGGATCCTGTTATGGAACTACTGGGCCCGCTTCTCCAAGAGAAAATCAACGTCCACTTTTGGATGAATTCCCATTGGCAACTCCGCGTGATGTCGCTCGATTGTTCGATATCGTTAAGGCTTCTTTAGAGATCAACTCTGTCAAAGCACTGATCGGTTCTTCCTTAGGCGGACAGCAAGCTTTGGAGTGGGCGATCCTAAATCCAATCTTGATTGAGAACTTAATTCTCATTGCCACAAATGCGCGTCATTCGGCGTATGGAATTGCTTTTAATGAAAGCCAACGCTTGGCGATTTACAGCGATTCAACATACGGGAAAGGCGACATTGAAGGAGGGAAAAAAGGATTGAAAACGGCTCGAAGTTTAGCACTGTTAAGTTATCGATCGTATGAAATCTATGACAGATCGCAAACCGATGATGAATATCTTGTTGACGAGTTCAAGGCAGCAAGTTATCAGCGGTATCAAGGAGAGAAATTGGCCAATCGATTCAACGCCTATTCGTATGTGGCCTTGTCAAAAATGATGGACAGCCACAATATTGGTCGTGGAAGAGTCTCAATTGAACGCGCGCTAAATCAAGTGTCGGCAAAAACGTTGGTGGTTGGGATAACCTCTGATTGTTTGTTCCCAACCCGAGAACAGCGTTTTATCGCAGCGCATGTTCGCTATTCGGAATACGCTGAGATTTCATCTGATTACGGGCATGATGGCTTCTTGATTGAAACAGAAAAATTATCGGAATTGATTCGTGATTTTCTGCACAACGGGTTCAAAAAGAACCGCCCAACAGTATTTAAAAGCACAGTAAAAAAAAGTGAATTAATATCTCGGTCAATACCGGGGTTGGTGGGTTAATCCATCGAAATAAATTAGAAATTATGAGCAAGAAATTATCAATAGGATTAGTCGGTTTTGGGTGTGTAGGTTCAGGATTGTACGAAGTATTGAATCAGTCGAATTTGATTGATGCAGAAATAAAGCGAATCGTTGTCAAAGACACAGCCAAGAAGCGAAGTATTCCACAAGAAAACTTTTCTTATGATGTGAATGAGATCATTGAGGATGTAAACATCAATGTTGTAATTGAACTGATCAACGATAGTGATGTTGCATACGATATCGTAAAGCGATCGTTGAACGCAGGAAAAGATGTTGTTACAGCCAATAAAAAGTTACTTGCAGAGCATTTAGATGAGTTGATTGACTTGGCGAATGAAAACAATGTATCTCTCTTGTACGAAGGCGCAGTTGCAGGTTCAATACCAGTCATTCGGAATCTAGAAGAGTACTACAACAACGATTCTTTGAACTCGGTTGAAGGAATTGTAAACGGAACAACGAATTACATCCTGACGAAAGCGAATAATGGAGTTGATTACAAAACGGCTTTGCAAGAAGCGCAGGATTTGGGGTTTGCAGAATTGAATCCAACGCTCGATGTTGATGGTTATGATTCGAAGTACAAATTGGTTTTACTGATCAAGCACGCTTTTGGAATTACGACTTCACCTTCGGATTTGTTCAATGTTGGAATCAGAAATGTTTCATCACACGAAGTAAATTACGCTTTGGAAAAAGGCTACCGAACAAAGTTGATCTCAAGAGCTGAGAAAATTGGTTCTGAAGTTGTTGGGTTTGTTGCGCCGCATTTTATTAAAAAAGACCATTTCGCTTATACTGTGGACAATGAATTTAATGCAGTAATTGTTGAAGCGTTGTTTTCGGACAAACAATTGTTCATAGGGAAAGGTGCAGGAAGTTATCCTACCGCAAGTGCAGTGCTTTCAGATGTTTCGGCGTTAAAGTTTGACTACAAATACGAATACAGAAAAACGGATGCTGATAAGGACTTAACCTTCACTTCAGATTTCTTTTTGAAAGTCTATTTGGGATCTCAATTCATCGAAGCGATCAACGAAGTTCCATTTTATAAGATTGACGAAATTTTCCAAAGTGAAGATTACTCGTACCAAACAGGGTGGGTTCGTTTCAGTGAATTAACTACCTTTGATTTTAATAACAGAAAAGAGCTATCGCTCATAATTCTTCCTGAAAAATTCCAAAAAGTGGCAACATTTGAGAAGAATCAAAAAAGCATTCAACAAACTACATTACACCCCGAATTAACATGACGACTTTACCATGGTACATTGGTGGCCCTTTAATAGGCTTAATGGTTCCACTAATTTTGATTCTACGAGAAAAACAACTCGGAGTCTCATCCTCATTTCGATACATTGGAACTTTTATTCTTCCAAATCGAGATTATTTTAAATACGATAAGAAGAAAGATTTATGGCAAGTTCAATTCTCAGTTGGGATTGTTTTGGCAGCTTTTGTATTTCTATCCGGGGGAATCGCGAGCCCAGTAGAGATCGATACTGATTCGCTTTATGGAGAGCAGGAATCTAACATTTATTCCATAAGTAATTGGTTGGTTTTCCTCATTGGAGGTTTCGCTGTTGGTTTTGGGGCGCGATATGCAGATGGTTGTACAGCAGGCCATTGTATTATGGGAAATTCACTTTTAAATAGAAACTCGATGATTACAACGATCTGTTTTTTCATTGGTGGATTGGCCGTAACATATTTTGTTCTACCAAACATTGAAATACTATGAAAGCGTTAACATCAATAGCACTCGGTTTTGCATTTGGAGCAATTCTAATTTTTTCGGAAGCGTTTCACTGGTATAGAATTCAAGAAATGTTTCATTTTGAGTCATTTCACATGTACGGTTTACTTGGGTCGGCCATTTTAACGGGTGTGATTTCAGTTCAAATCCTAAAAAGATTTAAAGTGAAATCAGTTTATGGTGCGGAGCTCAAATTGGTAGAGAAAGAACCCCGACGATTGGGGAATATCATTGGCGGGTTGATTTTCGGAATGGGATGGTCACTTACTGGTGCATGTTCAGCTCCATTGATCATTTTAGCAGGATGGAAGTGGGAAATTGGATTGATTGGATTAGGAGGTGCGCTTTTAGGAACACTAACGTTTGGATTGGTTAAAAATAAATTACCGAAATGAAAACAACATTAACTCGAATCGACACTCCGTATGTTTTTGAATTTGAAAACGAACGCGGAATCAAATGTTTAATGGATGCCGCGCCTGGTATAGGTGGAACGGATCGTGGTTTTCGCCCAATGGAACTTGTTGGCGGAGCAATAGCCGGTTGCGTTGCGATTGACGTTCTCAGTATTTTAAAGAAGCAGAAACTCGATCCTTCTCTTTTTAAAATTACGATTAAGTCGAAGCGAAAAGAGGGAATTCCGTCGCCATTTGAATCGGTAGTTCTTTTGATAGAAGTGGATGCAAGTATAGATAAATTGAAACTCGATAAAAATGTGAAGTTGGTGATTGAAAAATACTGTTCAGTCGTCGCCTCATTGGATAAAAACATTGTCATTGGACACGAAATAATTTAAAATGAGCAGACAAGAAACAGACGCAATCCGAATTCAATCGGAAAGATCTTCGCACAACGAGCATTCAGTGCCGTTGTACTTAACGAGCAGTTACGTCTTTGAAGATGCGGAGGACATGCGGTCGCAATTCGCCGATGAAAAAGAAGGGCACATCTATTCGAGATATGCCAATCCAAACGTTGATGAATTGATCCAGAAAATGACAGCGTTGGAAAAAGCGGAAACCGGAGGGGCGACTGCAACGGGAATGGCATCTGTGTTTACATTTTTCGGTGCTATGCTGTCTTCTGGCGATCACATTGTTTCTTGTCGTTCTGTCTTCGGTTCAACGCATAAATTATTGACAGAAATTCTTCCAAAATGGCAAATTGAGTATACCTATATCGACTACGATGATTATGACGGATTCGAAAATGCGATTCAGCCGAACACGAAAATTGTCTACATCGAAACGCCGAGCAATCCTGCTTTGGATATTATTGACATCAAAAGGTTATCAAAAATCTGCAAAGCCAAAGGCGTTTTGTTGGCTGTCGATAATTGCTTCGCGACACCGATCATTCAACAACCAATTGTTTTAGGTGCCGATGTTTCGATTCATTCCGCAACGAAATACATTGACGGGCAGGGGAGAACACTTGGTGGAATTATTCTTGCGTCGAATGAAATTATCGCGAAAGTGAAAACCTTTGCGCGACATACGGGGCCGGCAATGAGTCCGTTTAACGCTTGGGTACTTTCTAAGTCACTTGAAACGTTGGATGTAAGGTTAGAACGCCATTGCAAGAATGCCCATGAGATTGCGCTACGATTGGAAAAAGAAGAAGGTGTTGCTGTCGTTAAATATCCTTTTTTGGAATCGCATCAGCAATACGCTATTGCAAAACAGCAAATGAAATACGGCGGTGGAATCGTTACGTTTGAATTGAAAGGCGGTCTGGAGGCTGGTCGCGAGTTCTTGGATAAATTACAGCTGTTTTCATTGACCGCAAATCTCGGAGATGTGAGAAGTATTGCAACGCATCCCGCTTCGACAACGCATTCAAAATTAACGCCAGAACAACGCTTGGAAGTTGGCATTACAGATGGATTGGTAAGACTTTCAATTGGCTTGGAGCACATTGAAGATATCTGGGAAGATTTGAAGTTGGGGTTGGAATGATTTTTGCGTGTGTGAAGGTGAATTCAACTTCTACATATTATGAAAATATTTATTTTAAAAATCACGCTAGGCCTTTGTGGTATGCTTTTCACCTTCAATTGTCAATCCCAATACAAATACGATTTTGGAGTTAAACTCAGCACATTTAGAGTAGACGGAATAGAATTAGAGCAAAGAATACACTTTAAATCAGGGTATACATTTTCTGCCAGCTTCAACCGAGGTGGTATGTCGGATGGATACTCAATTTTGGGAGAGATTTCAGGAGATGTTATAACTGATCAATATGATTACACAAATAGGAATAATTATTACTCGGGTAAAGTAGGAATAACGAAAGAGTTGTCATTTCTACCAACGGATTTCTTCTACACAGGAATTTCACTTGGTGCGGGTTATGAAGAGTTC
>JAWUWJ010000047.1:0-74152 GCA_034111925.1 Crocinitomicaceae bacterium | reverse complement strand
TTGGGTAGAAGACGGGATTCGAACCCGCGACCCTCGGTACCACAAACCGATGCTCTAACCAACTGAGCTACAACTACCATGTTACTCTAACCATTTCGATAGATATTGGTAGAGTTAAAACCACCAACTCTCCATCAATTTGGAGCCGCAAATATATATAATTCTTGCTATAGTTTTCATACCTGAGCTAGAAATATTCAATTAAATTTGAAGTATTACCATTTAAGTTCAATTCAGCATGCAAAATCATCTTATTAAAGAGTTTGAAATCAGAGTTTTTGACGAATCTTATACTAGAATTTCAAAATGCTTAAATCTTCTCAATGAAGACGAAATTTGGTATGCTCCAAACGACCAAATCACAACTATTGGCAATACAATACTCCATTTGATTGGAAATGCGCGCCAGTGGATCATAACTGGAATTGGTCAACAAGACGACAATCGAGAACGAGAGAATGAATTCAAAACGAATTCAAGAGTGAGTAAAGGAGAGTTAGAAGTCGCATTGTCCGAACTCCAAAGGGACCTAATGCCCGTTCTAAATAAATTAACCAATACCCAGATAAACAAGATCACAAATGTTCAAGGCTTCGAAGTCAGCGGCTTTTCAATCTTAATTCATGTAATTGAACACTTCTCATACCACACAGGTCAAATTTCGCTCTTAACCAAACTTATGAAAAACGAAGACCTCGGATATTATGAGCTTTCGGAATTATAAGTGATGAGTGAAGAAGTTATAAGTGATGAGTGAAGAAGTTATAAATTATGAGTTATGAATTATAAGTGATGAATTATTTAGGCTGAGTCTATTGAAGTTTGAATTGTCTTACTTCGTTCACGAAAAATCATCTTTCTCCATCGCTGAGGCCTTGGCGAAAGCTTTGCGCCATACCACAGCTCTTAATAGTGCCTTTTGCGCCTTAGCGGTTAAAAATTTACACAACACAGCACACTGTAAATTATTAATCATCTGGGAATTCGAAAAGTCAATTGGCCAACCGATTGAACGATTTAAAGTTCTTTAACGACACTTGTTGATAATCTTCCCTCCAAAGCTTTCATTCGTGCGGAATCTACGCTATTTTTGCAACAAATAATTTTATATGCTTAAAGTAGGAGTTCTTGGTGCTGGTCATTTGGGTAAAATCCACATTCGCTTGTTATTGGAATTGAATGATAAATTCGAATTCGTAGGTTTTTACGACCCTAGCGATAGTAATGCGGCAGCGGCAATTGAAGCCTTTAAAATCAAACGCTTCGAAACAATTGATGAACTCCTAGACGTTGTTGATGCCGTCGATATCGTGACACCAACAATTTCACATTACGATTGCGCTGCAAAAGCACTTCGTAAGAGCAAACATGTATTTATTGAGAAGCCCGTTACTGAAACTGTTGATGAGGCAAAGATCCTAACTGATCTAGCACACGAAGCAGGTGTGAAGGTTCAAGTAGGGCACGTTGAGCGATTTAACCCAGCGTTTCAGGCCGCAGTTCCGTTCTTAAAGAACCCGATGTTTATTGAAACACACCGATTGGCTCAATTCAACCCACGTGGGACCGACGTTCCTGTCGTACTTGATTTGATGATTCATGACTTAGACGCGATCTTAAGTGTTGTAAAGTCAGGGATTAAAAGGATTTCGGCTTCTGGAGTTTCTGTTGTAAGTGATACACCAGATATTGCAAATGCACGAATCGAATTCGATAACGGGTGTGTTGCAAATTTGACAGCGAGTAGAATCTCATTGAAGAACATGAGAAAATCGAGATTCTTTCAAAAGGATGCATACATCTCAGTTGACTTTCTGACGAAGGAGTTGGAGGTCGTGAGAATGGAAGATGTAGAAGGTGAACCAGATCCGTTTGATATGGTTTTGGAATTGGGCAACGGTAAGCCATCGAAGAAAATTTTATTCGACAAACCGGATATTGAAGATACCAATGCGATCAAGGAAGAATTATCTACCTTCGCAGACGCAATTATAAACGATACAACTCCGATTGTATCCATTGAAGACGGAAGAATGGCGTTGGAGGTGGCGCAACAAATTGTAGATAAATTAAAGTCGTCAGCCTCGCTTGTTGTAGACAATAAATAGAAGAGATTTACGAAATAAATAGAACTAGTATGAGAATATTCTTAATCTTTTTAGGCAGCTTGGCAATTCTAACGTCGTGTGTTAAAAACAATCCAGACGCAGTATGGCTTAGGGTGAATGAATGGAGTATTGTTACAAGCGGTCCTGGTAGCCCAGAAGGTGTTCTTACCGAAAACATTAGTGATGCTTGGGTGTATGTTGATGATAAATTGATTGGAGTATTTGAAGTTCCATTTAAAATTCCTTTGTTGGTAAGTGGTGAGAGAAAAGTGACACTTTATCCAACGATCAGAAACAACGGTATTGCTGCAACAAAAAGAATTTATCCGTTCATGAAGTCTTATGAGGTTACAACAAATTTAATTCAGAACGATACGATTACACTTAATCCAGTGACAAGTTATTATGTAGAAACTCAGTTCCACATTATAGATTTTGAAACAGGAGCAAATGATGGTATTATAGAGAGTGGAAACTCAGTAGCTTCTCTACTTCAAACGAATGATCCGCTTGTACTTGACGCGTCAATCAACCAAACTACTTTTGGACGTGTAACGCTTAATAGTTCATTTCCAAACTGGATTGCAAGAACAGATTTCTCTCCAGTAACACCATTTCCTCAACAAGGAGCAGAGGTTTATCTAGAACTTGATTACCATACTACATTGGATGTTTTGACCGGTGTAGCCTCTGAAAAAAATGGAGAAGTAGTCGAAAATCCAAATGTTCAATTCAACAGACAAGATCCAGATAGCGTAACTGTTACTTGGAAAAAAATCTATATCGATATGCAAACGATTGTTTCCGGTTCTCCAATTGGAAGTGATTTTCAGGTGACATTTGAGTCATTATTGCCTGAAGGAATCAATGATGGAGAGATTAATATTGATAACATAAAAGTGGTGCATTTTTAAATGAATTCACGTCTCCTCACATTTCTTATTATTCTCCTTGATTGGGCATTTTCGTGCGCAGGATGGGCGTTGTTCTATTATTATAGAAAGACGAGCATTGAAGGGGAGGAATTCACCGTAAACAATTCATTTTATTTAGGGATATTGTTGGTGCCATTGGTTTGGCTCTTCATTTATTTACTTCAGGGAACGTATCAAGATGTTCGAAGATTGTACCGATTAAAAACCATCAATCTTACTTTTATAGGAACACTTTTGGGAGTTGTGGTAATTTTCTTCCTACTTCTTATCGATGACGAAATTAGCGGCTACAAGCAGTATTATAAATCGCTCTTCGTTCTATTTGCGATTCAGTTTTCCGTTGTTTTTGTTCCTCGATTTATTTTAGTCAGCTCGATTGTTAAGCGGATTCACTCTAAAAAAACAGGTTTCAAAACGTTGATTATTGGAGGGAGTGAAAAGGCCGTTGAGATTTACAATGAGATTCAAGAATTACCAAAAGGAATTGGACATAAATTTGTAGGATTTGTTAATATCAATGGGATTGACAAGCTTTTGGAAGATAAAATTCAATACCTCGGCCACATCGATGATATAGAAAATGTGCTGATTGATAATGAAATCGAAGAAGTTATTATTGCGTTAGAAAGTACAGAACACGACAAGATTCGAGCGATTATTTCCCGCCTTGAAGTTGGCGATGTAAAAATCCGTGTTCTGCCCGATATGTATGATATTTTGTCAGGAACGGTTGAAATGAACAATATTTTCGGAGCGTTATTAATTGAAGTGAACTCTGAGGTAATGCCGGTGTGGCAGCGAACCTTTAAGCGTGTTATCGATATCGTAGCATCAATTATTTCATTGATCGTATTTACACCAATGTTTATTGTTCTGGCCGTTTTAGTGAAGTCCTCGTCTCGCGGGCCGATCTTCTTTTTACAGGAACGGGTAGGTAAGAATGGACGTCCGTTTAAAATTGTGAAGTACAGAACAATGGTTGTCAATGCCGAAAAAGCAGGGCCTCAATTGTCATCGTCAAATGATCCAAGAATTACTAAAATTGGGCGTTTCATGCGGAAAACGAGATTGGATGAATTTCCTCAATTCTACAATGTTTTGATTGGAGATATGTCTTTGGTAGGACCGCGTCCTGAACGCCAATTCTATATTGATCAAATCGTAAAAATTGAACCTCAGTTCTTAGAGCTAACCAAAGTACGTCCGGGAATTACATCTTGGGGACAGGTTAAGTACGGTTACGCTGAAAACGTTGATCAAATGCTTGACAGAATGAAGTTTGATCTCTTGTACCTTAAGAATAGAACGCTATCGTTGGATCTTAAGATTATGCTTTATACGATCTTGATTATTTTTAAAGGCTCTGGGAAATAGGCTTTTAATTATTAATTTTCTCATGGTTGGTGTTAATAAATCCAGTTGTAACTCCTAACTAATAATTCCCAATTCCTAATTCACTTCACCCTTACCGTGAACATTTCCTTTTCACCAATAAACCCTTTCAATTCATCGTCAATAGCAATAGGACCAACGCCTGCTGGAGTTCCAGTATAGATTAAATCTCCTTTTTTCAATGTCATAAATTGAGAAACGTATGCAATCAATTGATCAATATTGAAAATCATGTCCTTCGTCGAACCGATTTGGACTTGACTTCCATTTTGTGTCATGCTAAATTGAACATCTTCAAGGTCAAGTTCACTTTTATCGATGAATTCTTTAGATAGGGGAGCGCTTCCTTCAAAAGCTTTTGCAATTTCCCATGGATGGCCTTTTTCTTTGCATTGTTTTTGTAAATCTCTCGCTGTAAAGTCAATGCCTAGACCGATTTCACTGTAGTATTTATGAGCGAATCGTTCTGAGATGTTTTTTCCTACACGGTTAATTTTCACGACCAATTCGCATTCAAAATGCACATCTTTGGAGAAACTAGGGTAATAGAAAGGAGTTCCTGGACGTAAAATAGCCACGTCAGGCTTCATGAAGAACATTGGAACAGAAGGAATGGGCGAGTTCATTTCCTTAGCATGATCCGCATAATTTCGCCCTATACAAATGATTTTCATTTTTTGAATTTATTTTTGAGAGCATCAAGTTTGTTGTCAAACCCTTTTACTTCGTTCTGAGAATTCTCTGCTTTAATTCTGTCCATTTCAGCTTTAAGACACTGTTTAGTGTACAATGGGAAATCCGCAGACATCATCCAACCGTAATAACCAGGTTCATTTTTCATCACCTCTTTTACAGTTTTATCTTTTTGCTTACCGAAATTGTAAACAACATCGCCGTTTTCATTGATGGCAAGTCTTCCAGCGAAATCTGCGCGTTTAACGTTTCCGTGACGTGAGAATTCATCGAGGAAGTCAACATCGTCCTTGAGCTCGTCATAGTGCTTTATTTGAGCATCTAAGACTTCCCAAGTGGCTTGAGCATCTGCAAGGGCGCTGTGTGCATTCTTTAAATCCTTTTGGCAGTAGAATTGATACGCTGCGATTAAAGTTCGTTGCTCCATCTTGTGAAAGATGTTTTGAACGTCAATGTGCTTCTTACCCGATAAGTCGAATGTACTACCTGCACGAAGTAATTCCTCGGCAAGCATTGGTAAATCAAATTTATTTGAATTGTATCCTGCAAAATCACAATCCTTTAAGAAAGCTTCTAATTCTGGAAGCCCTTCTTTAAGAGTAGGAGCGTCCTTAATGTCATCCGCATAAATTCCATGAATGTCACTAACAACCTGAGGAATTGGAATTTCTGGATTGAAACGTTGAAGGTAATTTTCTTGCGTTCCGTCCGGAGCAATTTTAACGATCGCCAATTCAACAATGCGATCATGAGTTACACTCAGTCCAGTAGCTTCGATATCGAAAATAGCGAGCGATTTTGTTAGGGAAATATTCATGTCCCAAATATAAGGAATGATAGGGAAGAGGAGGACAAAAAAAAGCCTGTCTTGAATTAACAAGACAGGCTTTCAAATATGGTAAGGTCGCTTTTGGGCTCCCGTATCAAAGCTTTCGCTTTCTTATTCTGTTTTAAGACCTACGTACTGGTAAGGGAAATATTTCTCCTTGTTCGAAGCATCTTTAACATAATCAGGACCTTGAACGATAGCAGTAACAATTACTACGTTTACTTTTCCTTTGAATGCTTCATTTTTCTCGAAGTAAGCAATAACATCATATTTCATGTTTTCGGCTCTAATTTTAGTCAACTTCGCATTTGTTCCAAATGTTTTCGTTGGAACGTTCGATGCAGAAGAGTAAATATTCACTGTAATTGATTCTCGACCTTCTTCAAGTTGCTTCTCAACATCCTTCATGAATTTCTTCAATTTACCTTTCGTAACAGTCAACTTGTTCTTGTTGTATGCGAAGTAATGCATAAACTCTAAGTTGTCGAATGGTTGAACGATAACTGGTGGGATTGTAATTGTATCCTCAGGAATAATGATTATTCTCTTATCAACATCCAATAGAAGCTCTCTATACACTTCTTGATACGCTTCATCACAAAGTGTAGTAAATGAATCTTCCCCCATCAATAAACTATCCGTCAAGTTCATGTACTCCAATTTGTATGTTTTACAAGGTTGAAGTCCGGTCATAAATACACCATCTCTCAAACGTGGGAAGACTTGTCGAACATCTCCTTCAGGACCACAATCCATACAGATAAGTTTCACGTTAATCGCGAATTCTTCTGGAATTGGCTTGTCATCAACTGTTTTGATCAATCCTTTTAAAACGGCAATGTCTTTAATACCTAAGTAATCGTTGTAGATTTCATAGATATCTTTTTCACCTTGTCCATCTTTTCTATAAGAAGTCATATAACCTCTTCGACCATCTAGAGTAGTAGTGTAGAAAATGTCATCATTGGTTGAGTTGAACGGGTAACCAAGGTTTGAACCAGTAACCCAAAGACTATCATCTTGCATTTCACTTTTGAAGATATCGAAACCACCAATACTTTTTTCTCCATCTGAAGAGTAGTACAATGTTCTATTGTCAACAGAGATAAATGGTGCATCCTCATCATTTGGAGAATTAATACCAGGTCCTAAGTTCTTAGGGTTTGTCCATTTACCATTTTTCTTTCGCTCCATCACATAGATGTCACGTCCACCAAATCCACCTGGACGGTCAGAAACAAAGAAGAAACGTCTTTGATCGTGAGACATCATACAGTGTGTCTCCCAATACTTAGTATTCACATTTTTCATATCCAACTCCTCGATGTCTTGGAATTTAGCATGAAAGAAATCAGTTGTGAAAATGTCACCGTTTCCAGTTGAATCCTCATAAAGGTAGATTTTACGTTCATCAGAACTCATTGAAATAGAAGCCTCATTTCTTTTAGGCTCACAAAAATCAAGTCTCACTGGCTCTGTCCATGAAGAATCGAAATCCAAATAACTTACATAAATATCTTCTGGATATTGATTAATTGCTAAATCTCTGTATTCGTTCGTCTCATCATTTGACCAAGCTCTTCTAGAAGTAAAGTAAAGCGCTGAACCGTCTAATGATACAACTGGGCTGTATTCAGGAAATGCAGTGTTAATAGTTGGTCCCATGTTCTTAAGTCGAACATTTACAGGCTTAGCCATTTGAACTTTAGCCTCGGCACATTGTTTAAGTCTTAATTCCGTAACTGGTAAAAGCTCCGATTTCTTGTTCGAAACCTCTTTGAATTTATTATAGTTCTCAACTGCTTTATCAATGTCTTCATTTAAGTGGTAACACATTGCTAAATGATAAAATGCATCTGGGGGAGAACTAGTCTCTTTATGAGAATACATGTCAAAATTTGGATCGATGTCCTTAGTTGCCATTGCAAAATGAGGAATCGCTCCTTCGTAGTTTTTATGAATCTCTAACATCAAAAATCCTTTACGATAATGGTAATTCGGATTTTGCGGATTGATTTCTAATAATTTATCAGCCAAGATTTCAGCATAGAACAAATACCCTTCTTGAGTAAGAGTAGAGTTTTGCATCACCAATTCTGGCTCGTCTGCAGTAGCGGCAATTTCTCTAACCATCTCTTCAGTCACCTGCGATTGCACGGTTGTCGTAAGAATAAAGGTTATAATAGTAAGAAGGATCGACTTCAATTTCATAATGAATAGTTTTTAAAACATATCAATTCGTAAACTTTGATACGGCATTGCTTTTATAATGTTACATATTTCAAGTTAGTTAAACAAAAAGTTCGTCAAGTAATGTAATTTGACTATCCGAAAGGGACTTCTCCCCGAGTAATTTTTATTTAACAATTTTAAATTCAGTCCTTCTGTTTGCCTGATGCTCTTCATCACTACAATCAGAAACTACTTTACCTTCACAACCACAATCATTTACCAATTGAGACTCACCGAAACCTTTACCATAAATACGTTTAGGATTCGTGATTCTCGTTTTAATATACTTAGCTGAAGACGTTGCTCTTCTACCAGATAAGGCTTTGTTGTATCCTCTAGATGCTCTACAATCTGTATGTGATCCCAATTCAATTTTAATCTCAGGGTTCTCATTCATGATTTTCACAATTTTATCCAATTCAGCGGCTGCGTCTGATCTAATATTAGACTTATCGACGTCAAAGTAAATTGGGTTCAAATCGAAAACAGCACCAATGTCAATTCCAATCTCGTTTTTCGTGATTAAGTAATCAAGCTTAAATGTTCCGAAAAATCCTAAAACTGTATCTAACTTGAAGGTTTGAGTTAAGTAATCTTCGTTTTCAACTTTAACGTTGAATGCAATTCTATCTCCAGGAATGTTGTCCTTCAAAATGTCAGAAGCAAAGGCACCGTTCGCATCCATAGTAAAGGATGTAATTAACTGGTCCGTTTCTGGGTCTAAGAATGAAACAGTAGCGCCTTGAATGTATTCCAATGTTTTATCATTTGCAACAGTTCCTGCTAAAGCGTATTCTCCTAAGTATTCTTTAAGGTTAATTTCTTCATTCTCAGAGTTGCAATTCGTAACTAGTTTTTCTGTTCTTAAAAGCGTTCCGTTCTGGAAGTAATCAACTTCATAATCCTTACATCGCTTAAGTACAGCGAAGAACATGCTTTTAGATTTAATTCGAGGATTGATTTCTTTTTCTGCTGGGATCTTACAGTTTAAACATCTGATTTTAACAGAAACATTGTTTGGAACTGGAGTTCCGTCGATCATTAAGAACTGGCCTTTAAGCGAGCTAATAGGGTTGTTACCCAAGTAATCGTTTTGAATCTCGTAAATGTCTTTTTCACCGTATCCACCTTTTCTAAATGATGATAAATAACCTTTTAATCCATCAATTGTAGTTGTGTAAAAGATATCATCACCAGTAGAGTTGATTGGGAATCCCATGTTCGTAGGGGTTGCCCACGCGTTTTGATCATCTCGGAAGGTAACGAAAACATCAAAACCACCCATACTTGTTTCTCCATTACTAGAGTAATAAAGTGTTTTGTTATTGACCGCAATAAATGGTGAGTCTTCGTCATACGGAGTGTTGATTTCAGGTCCCATGTTTTGAGCCTTACTCCATTCTCCATTCGGTAATTTTACAATTCGATATATATCTCGTCCACCATATCCTTCAGGTCTATCAGATGCGAAATACATATTTTGACCATCAGGTGTTATAGTACAGTGCGTTTCCCAGTACTCTGTGTTTACTTCACCGTGCGGTAATTGGGCAATATCTCCAAACCGATCATTTTCCATAATGTCCGAGTAGTAAATATCTCCAGCACCTGTTATATCTTGATAAACATAAATTCTTCTTTCATCAGAACTTACACTAATTGTCGCTTCATTTAATGAATCAACACAAAATTCCAATCGCGTCGGCTCGGTCCAGTCTCCTTCAAAATCTGCGTATGAAACAAAGATGTCTTCAGGATAGTTGTATAACATTGGATCTCTAAACTGAGTTTCAAGTCTGTCATCCCATTTTCTTCTTGACGTAAAGTAAATTGAATTTCCATCTAAAGATACAACTGGAGCATAATCAGGACCAGGACCGTTTATTGCCTTACCTACGTTTTTAACAATTGCGCTTTTTGGATTTTTGAATTCACGTTCTGCAACATCACATTGGCTTAAACCAAGTTGAGAATTTGCAATGTTAGCCGAGTTTTTATTGGAGTTGGCCAGAAACAAGTTGTAGAATTCACGTGCCTTTTCTAAATCATCATTGATATGATAACATTTACCTAGATAGTAATAGACATCAAATGGAGCACCAGTTTCTTTGTGAGAATAGATATCGAAATTCTTCTTAACACCAAGTGTTGCTTTCTTGAAATATTTAATCGCACCAGCAAAATCACTTCTTGAATTGATAGCGATATATCCTTTACGATAGTTGTAATTTGGATTGTCAGGTTTGAGAGAAATCAATCTATCGACTAGAATGTCGGCATGAACCAAGAAATTTTGCTGTATCATTTCAGAACTCAACATCACAATTTCTTGTTCAGTTGCAGTGTTCGCTAGCTTACGTACTTCCAATTCCGTCATTTGCCCGATAGACAAAAGCGGCATTAGAATGAATAATAGGATCAGTTTTCTCATGGTTCTATCAAATTATATTTCTCTTGAAGGATCAAATTGCTCAAGGTAATCAGCAACCCTTTTAACAAACATTCCACCCAATGCACCATCAACAACTCTATGGTCATAAGAGTGGGATAAGAACATTTTGTGACGAATCCCAATGAAATCTCCATCTGGAGTTTCAATTACCGCAGGAACCTTTCTAATTGCACCAAGAGCAAGAATTGCCACTTGAGGTTGATTAATAATAGGAGTTCCCATAACATTTCCAAACGTACCTACATTTGTAACTGTATATGTTCCACCTTGAATATCATCTGAACTCAATTTATTGTTTCTAGCTTTGTTCGCCAGTTCATTAACGGACTTCGTCAATCCAGTTAAGTTCAATCTATCTGCGTCCTTAATCACGGGTACAATTAAGTTCCCTGATGGCAGGGCAGTAGCCATTCCAAGGTTTATATGTTTTCTCTTAATGATCTGCGTTCCAGAAACTGAAACATTAACCATTGGGAAATCTTTAATGGCTTTCACAATTGCTTCCATGAAAATCGGAGTGAACGTAATGTTTTCACCTTCTTTTTCCATGAATGCGCCTTTCACCTTCTTTCTCCAGTTCCAAATATTTGTTACATCTGCTTCAACATAACTCGTAACGTGAGGAGAAACATGTGTTGACATGATCATGTGATCTGCAATCAACTTACGCATTCTGTCCATCTCGATGATTTCATCATCTGGTCCAGCAACAACGATAGGCTCTTTAATATTTGACAAGAATCCTCCTCCTCCAGTTGGAGCAGCCGCAGCCACTTTTGCTGGTTTTGGTGCAGCACCATTACTAGCAGCCGGAGCTGGAGAAGCAGCAACAGTAACTTTGCGATCACCAGAAATGAACGCCATAATATCTTTCTTAGTAACTCTTCCACCTTGTCCAGAACCAGAAATTGATTCCAAGTCTGTCATTGAAACGCCTTCTTTTTCAGCGATGCTTCTAACGAGTGGTGAGTAAAATTTACCTGTAGGACCGTTTTTATCCATTGCACCAGAGCCATTAACACTAGCTGCAACAGTTTCTACTTCTGCAATTATATCAGCAGCTGCAACGTTTGGAGTTGCGTCTACTTTTGCAGCAGGAGCACTCGCATCATCAGCAGGAGAATCACCATCGGTAGAAATGATTGCAATTACATCACCAACTTGAGCAACCTCGTCTGTCTCGAATAATTGTTTTACTAATACGCCCTCAGCTTCAGAAGGAAGTTCGTTATCGACTTTATCAGTCGCAACTTCTACTAAAGGTTCATCCATTTCAATTGTATCACCGATGTTCTTCAACCAATTTGTAATTGTTGCTTCGGTTACACTTTCTCCCATTTTTGGAAGGCGGATTTCTATTTGCGCCATAGATTTTTTTAATGTTGAAATTTACGACTACAAAAATAAGCGAAAATTCGTTTTAGACAAGAGGAAAGGGATGAATTAGTTATCTAATTTTCGCCAAGTCTTCCAAACAATAGTGAAGTCCTTACGCATAGAGTAATCCCTTGCGTATAAGAGGTTTAGTTTTTGACGAACACTTGAGTCCGCGTGTTGAAATGGATCGTCTGGTGTGATTAACCCCTTTTTGATTCTTGGCAATCGCACATCTTTCATTGTTAACTCGTTGGAAAACCCAATGAATGATTTTTTACCAATGAAAATGTTTCCTATGTTTTTAACGTACTTGGACTTGTTTTTAAACAGGAATATTAAGAACGGAAGACCGATCAAAAGTCCAGTTGAAATCAGTAAATCAAAAAGTCGTTTTTTCCTCTTGTTCTCATTGCTGACAAGGGTGTTTAAGTTCAGTATATAAAGTTCTCCAGCGGTGTCAATTGAGTTACTCCCTATTAAGTGATTGCTATTGTCAGGGGAGATCTTAAAGTCATACGTGTCCTCCTTTTCGTTAGACATCGTTGCGATAATTTTCTCGTAAGATTGACTGCCTGAACAAAAAATAATTTCATCTACTTTTAGATCTGATTTTTTGAAATCCTCAATGGATTTAAAGGATAGTATTTCACCTAATTTGTCTTGCGTTTGAACCAGTAGTTCTTTGGTTTTTATAGCCTCAGTTTCGTTTCCAATAATTACGAATGATTTTTTATCATTATTTCTCAGTTTGAACTTCCCGCCAAAACCGAAGTGTAAGAAAATCCTTGAGATAATATAGAAAGCCAATACCCAGGCTGCTCCAAAAAAGATGAACAATCTTGAGAATTGAAGTGATTTCGGTAAAACAGCATATGCAATCAAAATAACTGCAGTTGCTATTACTGTCCCTTTTAAATATTTTAAAATTTTCGTTGGATAATCATATCCGCCATTGAAAAATACAATTCCTACCCAAGTAATACCGTAGATTGGAATTGAGTATTTGATCAGTTCTTCGGGGAACTCAATGTTGGACATCTTCCAGTAATTCGTGAGCGCGAAAAGACCGAAAACGATATAGGTTAAGTCAATAACGGGCAATGTGATTCGTTTAATAAATCGACCAGAAATGGCCACTATTGCTCGGAAGTAGATGGCCAGATTGATTAAGAATGAAAAGAGACCAGCGTTGTTCCCAGAGAAGTGCTTTTTCGCGAAAATGATCATCGCACGGTAAAAAACAAAGACGTAATTCACCGAGCTTTTCTTCGTGCTTTCTCCTTTGTAATGAATGATTGAAGTGTCGGCGAAATAATAATTGTCGTAGCCTCCTTTTTGAATTCTATACGACAAATCGATGTCTTCGCCATACATGAAAAAATCTTCATCCAAATTGCCAACTTTGTTGAGCGCTTCTTTACGCATAAGCATGAAGGCCCCGCTTAAAACATCAATTTTATTTGTTTCAAATTCAGGTAAATGTCCCAAATGATATTGCCCGAATCTTTTTGACTTTGGGAAGATCCGAGAAAGACCAAAAATCTTGTAGAAAGCAACCATAGGAGTAGGGAGGCCTCTTTTTGATTCGGGTAAAAAACGTCCTTTTCCATCAATCATTCGAACGCCAAGTCCTCCAGCGTCCGCGTGATTATCCATGAAGTTGATCACCTTTTCAAAAGAGGATTCTTCAACAACCGTATCTGGATTTAGAAGCAATACGTATTCTCCTTGAGAGATATCAATTCCTTGGTTATTTGCCTTTGAGAATCCAACATTTTCTTTGTTGAATATCAATTTAAATTCTGAATATTTTTTTCCGAGAAGGTCTATAGATCCATCAATGGAGGCATTGTCTATAACGATTACTTCAATCGGATGATTCGTGACAGAAGCTTTTACGGAGTTCAAACATTGGTCTACGAAGTATTCTACATTGTAATTAACAATGATGACACTAAGTTTGTATTTGAAGTTAGATTCCAAGTGGTTTACTTGATAGCAATACAAGATATTTCAACCTCAACATCCAAAGGAAGCTTGGCTACTTGCACCGTTTCTCTCGCTGGTGGATTTGAACGGAAATATTCACCGTATATTTCATTTACTGTACTAAAGCTGTCCATATCTTTTAAAAAGATAGAACATTTAACAATATCTTCAGTTGTCATATCTGCTTCCTTCAATAAGGCACAAATATTTTCCATTACTTGTCTTGTAGATGCTGCAACAGACGAATCCACTAGCTTTCCCGTCACAGGATCGATTGGAATTTGACCTGAGACGTATAAGGTATCGTTCTTTAAAATTGCCTGACTATACGGTCCAATTGGTGATGGAGCACCAGGAATTTGTAAAACCTTTTTCATCTTTCTTATTTTTGTACAAGTTTACATAAAAAGAAATACTTGCAACGCATCCTCTTATTAGATAATTACGATTCGTTCACGTACAACCTTTCTCATTATTTAGAGGCGGAAGGAGCTGCGGTGGATGTGGTATTGAATGATCAGTTTGATTCCTCAACTCTTGAGCTATATGACAAGGTCGTTTTGTCTCCTGGTCCAGGCTTGCCTTCGGACTCAGGAGCTCTAATGGATGTGATTCGTTTGTCAGATGGAATCCGCCCTGTGTTCGGTGTCTGTCTCGGAATGCAAGCTATTGCTGAATTTTTAGGAGGCTCATTGTACAATCAAGAAGTGGTGAAGCACGGTGTCGCAGAAATGATTCAATTAGAAACTTCCTTGCTTTTTCAGGGGGTTCCATCAGAGATAGAAGTTGGACTGTACCATAGTTGGGCTGTAAATATTGAAGGGGATTTTGAAGTGATTTCCAAATCGAATGAAGGAGTTATAATGGCGATAGAGAATAAATCAAAGAATTTTTATGGCGTTCAATTTCATCCTGAATCTATATTAACACCTCAAGGGAAAGAAATAATCAAGAATTTTTTGAGTCTTTAAATAAATTCAAAATCAACGCGTCGGTTGCGCTGTCTTCCGTCAGAAGTGTCATTTGTCGCTGCTGGACTTGATTCTCCCTTGAAATCGAACTCCAAGCGTTCCTTTTTCAGGCCGTGATCAACGAAGTATTGAATGATTGCTTCAGACCGTTCTTTGGAAAGAATATCATTGTATCCATCACTTCCTTCAGCGTCGGTGTGTCCAGTCACTCTAACACGTAAATCTGAATGTCCTTTGACTATTTTAATCATTGCATCGAGAAAGTCATTGTGTTCATCGCGAATATTAAACTTATCGAAGTCAAAGAAAATAGGTTCAAATACAAAGTTGTCGCGTTCGATTTCACGAATGGCTGGAGCACTAAGTCCGTCTTTATAATCCTTTACAAATTGTTCAAACCAAATGTGACTGGCATGTGACTCTTTCTCTTTGGATAGTTCAAAATCAGCTTTGTACAAGATTAATTCTCCCGACAATCGTTTGCAATCCAGGCTTTTGTATGCGCCTGTTAAATATCCGTTTACTGGGTCATACGTCAACTCCCCAAGCTTCCGACACCATTTCATTCTAGATGTTTTCTCGTTCTTTCCAACGGCAATTTGTTTGTATTTCAGAATGTCCGAATCCTGCGTACCACTTAGGACGGTGATGGCGAAATAATCCGTTTCAAACAATTCTTCTCGCATACTTCCTTTCATGACACCATCATCAAGTTTAAAATCCACGTAGACAATCGATCCCGATTCCATGGATTTTCCGGTTTCAATAAATACGCCCTGCCAAGTGCCGATAAAGGTGCCATCGGCGGCAAAGCTCATTAAAGAGGTCAAAAAGAAAGCTATTAAGGCGATGATTTTCATTCTAAATAATATAACGCTAAAAGAGCAATAAATGTTCCATTTTAGTGCATGTTTTTTATTTGGTGGAATAATTCGAATGGCTATTAACAATTTACACTTTAAACTGTTGATAAGTACGTCTTTCTTTCGCCTATTTTACTCGCTTTTAACGAATCCTATCGTTATTTTTGTGTAACACGAATTTTGTAGGTATTAGATGCCTAGAATTGAGCTAAAATTATGAGTGAAGAAAACAAAAATCAAGATTACGCAGCGGATAATATTCAGGTACTTGAAGGATTAGAAGCTGTTAGAAAACGTCCAGCCATGTATATCGGTGATATAGGGACGAAAGGATTGCACCACCTTGTTTATGAGGTTGTAGATAATTCAATTGATGAGGCACTTGCAGGGCATTGTGATGCGATTCAAGTATTCATAAATGAGAACAATTCAATTACCGTTAATGATAATGGTCGTGGTATTCCAACAGGGATGCATGCGAAAGAGAAAAGATCGGCTTTAGAAGTTGTAATGACTGTTCTTCACGCTGGTGGTAAGTTCGATAAGGATACCTACAAAGTATCTGGTGGACTTCACGGTGTTGGTGTTTCTTGTGTGAATGCTCTTTCAAAAGATTTGAAAGTAACGGTTCGCAGAGAAGGTAAGTTATTTGAACAAGAATATAAGATTGGTAAACCGCAATACGATGTAAGAGAAATCGGAACGTCTGATATTACGGGTACTGAAGTAACATTCATGCCAGATGATACGATTTTTGAAGAGTTAGTATACAACTACGATACTTTAGCTTCGAGAATGCGTGAATTGGCTTTCTTGAACAAAGGAATTAAGATCAACTTAACGGATTTACGTGAAACGGATGATGATGGGAAGCACTTTACAGAGCTTTTCCATTCGGAAAGAGGATTGCGCGAATTTGCTGAATACATTGATAGAAACCGTGAGTCTCTATTGTCGGAAGTTGTTTATTTTGAAGGAGAGAAGGATGGAATTCCTGTTGAAGTTGCTTTGACATACAATACTTCTTATTCAGAGAATATTCAGGCTTACGTAAATAACATTAATACATACGAGGGTGGAACGCACCTTTCAGGTTTTAGAAGAGGTTTAACGAATACTTTAAAGAAGTACGCGACGGATTCTGGAATGTTAGCCAAAGAAAAGGTAGAGATTGAAGGTGATGATTTCCGTGAGGGATTAACAGCTGTGGTTTCTGTTAAGGTTCAAGAACCACAATTTGAAGGGCAAACGAAAACAAAACTAGGAAACAGAGAAGTTTCTGCTCCAGTAAGTCAGAGTGTTTCTGAAATGCTTACGAATTATTTAGAAGAGCATCCGAATGAGGCAAGAGTTATCGTTCAAAAGGTTGTATTAGCAGCTAAGGCGAGACAAGCAGCTCGTAAAGCGCGTGAAATGGTACAGCGTAAGAGCGTTTTAACAGGAGGAGGTCTTCCTGGTAAACTTGCCGATTGTTCGTCTAAAGATCCTGCTGAGTCTGAGATTTACCTTGTCGAGGGAGATTCTGCCGGTGGAACAGCGAAACAGGGTAGAGATCGTTTCTTTCAAGCAATTATGCCATTGAGAGGTAAGATTTTGAACGTTGAGAAAGCAATGCAACATAAGATCTTCGAAAATGAAGAGATTAAAAATATCTATACGGCTCTTGGTGTAAGAGTTGGTACGGAAGAGGATTCGAAGGCCTTGAACATGGAGAAGCTTAGATATCACAAAGTAATCATCATGTGTGATGCCGATGTCGATGGTTCCCATATTGAAACTTTAATCTTAACGTTCTTCTTTAGATACATGAAAGAAATGGTAGAGAATGGATATATCTATATCGCAACTCCACCATTGTATCAAGTGAAAAAAGGAACAAAATCTCAATACGCTTGGGATGATGATCAACGTGATCTTTTAATTCAACAAATGAAAGGTGCGGGATCAGAATCATCAGTAGGTGTTCAACGTTATAAAGGTCTTGGTGAGATGAACGCGGATCAATTGTGGGATACTACAATGAATCCAGAATTCAGAACACTACGTCAAGTTACAATAGAGAATGTTGCTGAATGTGATCAAGTATTCTCAATGCTTATGGGGGATGAAGTTCCACCAAGAAGAGAGTTTATTGAGAAAAATGCAAAATACGCGAAGATTGATATTTAATCTTTAAGAATATATTTTAGAAAGCGTTCCGATTACGGAGCGCTTTTTTTTTGAGGTAGAATCTCAATATGGTTTAAAGTTTAAATAAATACAAATTGATATGGTCGCAAAGATGATTAGGAACCAAATAATTTTATATAAGCCAACTTGAATTGTTGGATGGTCTAGTAGCTTATTGCCGGTTTCATTTAAAGAGGGCTTTTTGAATGGAATCCATTTCGGTGAGGGCGGAGGTTCCGAAAAAAACACATAGATATCATTCGAATCAGAAAACGCCAGAGGGTCTGGAATGGAGTAGTCTAAGTTTTGTTCTTCTGCAATGCGAATAGTAACTGTCTTGCCGTTTTCAAATTGAATCTCTATACTCTGTGGAATGGTCAATTCAAGGTCAAGATAATCTGATTTAAAGTCTACAATCTTCAATTTTGTAAATTGATCCCAGCGAGCAGTAGCATCCCAAAGAAGTAAGTAGGCTCTGTCTAAATGTTTTGGGAAGTAATATGCGCATTCATCCAGGCCAAAATTGTCAGAATCTTTCCAGTTCAAGTGCCATTTATAGCCGTTGTCCATTGTGAAGTTGATTCCGAAATCAATTACATCAAAATTTTCAAAGTAAAACGGTCCATCATGGTTGTTCACCTCGCTGTATTCGACTTTCTCAATCTTTTTGCCTATTATGCTGTTCTTTATCGCTTCCATTTCAAGCCCCAAATATAGCCACAATCATATGGATAGGAGTACGTACTTTTGTAAGTAATAAGAATCTATCACGATCTAGAAAGGAAATCTATTTGACTGCTAATATTTTATCATGGACAAACTTTTGATTGACATACGAAAATGTACCATTTGCAAAGATGCGTTGGTCAACGGTGTGAATCCCGTTCTTGCAGCAAGTGTGAATTCTAGAATTGCAATTATTGGTCAAGCTCCAGGAAGTGTGGTTCACAAATCTGGTATTCCTTGGGATGATAAAAGTGGAAAGCGATTAAGGGAGTGGATGGGAGTGAGCAATGAGCAATTTTATGATCCTGAAATATTCGCGATTATTCCAATGGGGTTTTGTTATCCTGGGAAAGGAAAGTCAGGTGATTTACCACCAAGAAAGGAATGTGCAAAGGAATGGCACCAATCTTTGTTTGATAAGATGCCGAACCTAGAGTTGATTTTATTGATCGGAACGTATGCTCAAAATTACTACTTGGATGGCAAGGGGAAATCAACTCTAACGCAAACGGTGATGAACTTCGGGGATTATTTACCTGAGTACTTTGTGTTGCCGCATCCTTCTCCAAGAAATAATATTTGGATGGCCAAAAACTCGTGGTTCGAAAAAGAGAATGTTCCCGTGTTGAAAGAAATAGTTGGAGCTCTTTTGAAGTAGAAGTAAGCTTAAAGTTTCTCCCCTTTTATTATATATGAAGTTCTGATTGATTCATTCTTGAGATGCACAAAGCTTGTTCTGCGTTCGTCCTTTAAGAAGTTCTGCAGTGAAGAATCATCAGGAAAAGAAAGGAAGTGAATTTCATAGGGTACTTCTTCATTTGCTGTAATGAACACATCTTTTGTAGGCTTCATTCTGTAAATCATTTTGCCTTCGTGCTCTGCCATTAGAGGGATGGCTATGTTTTCAAACTCATTGAATACATGCTCTCTTCCTTCATGAACGAAAATCATTTGTGTCAAATAGATCATAATTGTTTAGGGCAAAAAAATCCCCCTCAGTTGAACCAAGGGGGATTTAAATTATTTAGTTAATTCTACTGCTTCACAATTCGTGTTACTACAGTGTTATTATCATTGCTAATTGTAACGAAATATACTCCTGTTTCATAGTTCGTAGTGTTTAAAATAACACTTTCAGAACCTGAACCATTTGCAATATTTCTTCCTCTTGCGTCAACAATTTCGTAGTTGAAGTCACCGTTTAACTCGATGTTCAATTCGTTTGTTGTTGGGTTAGGGAAGATACTCAATCCGATGTTTTCTTGTTCATCAATTGACAAACAAGCATCAACTACTACATCAGTAGTTCCAGTATTCGCACATCCATTTGCATCTGTAAAAGAATACGTGATAGTATGTGTTCCTAATCCAGCAGCTACAGGATCAAATGTTGTTCCTGTTACACCAGGGCCAGAATAAGTTCCGCCAGCAGGTGTTGCACCTGATAAAGTAACTGGAGCTGTGTAATCACAAACATCAGGCATTGCAATTAATGCAATCGTTGGAAGTGGGTTAACAACTACGTCAGTTGCTGCAGATGTTGCAAAACATCCGTTTCCATCCGTATAAAGAACTGTGATTGATCCACTAGTAGTTGCCGTAATAGTCTGAGTTGTTCCAGTTGTTGACCAAGTGTTACCAGTACCTTGAGAAGATGTTAGATCAACGCTTCCTCCATCACAGAATGTCAATGGACCACTAGCAGTAATTGTTGGTATTGCAGGGTTTGCATTTACAGTTATGACTGTTGGAGTTGAAGTCGAAGAACATCCAGACACATCAGTGTGTGTAACAGAAATTGTTTGAGTCGTTGTCACTGTAATTGTTGATGTAGTTTCAGTAGTAGACCAGCTATTACCAGAACCATAAGAAGATGTTAAATCAACACTTCCACCATCACAGAATGTAATTGCACCACCAGTTGAAATTGTTGGAGTTGCTGGAGGAGTAGGATCATTCAATCCTTGCGCTAAGATATTAGAAGTACATCCATTTCCATCAATGATAGTAATGTTATACGATCCTGCTGCCAATCCTGTAATTGTATAAGGAAGAGAAACACCAGTTGCATTTCCAGTGGCTGTACCTGACCAAGAAATGTCACCAGTTCCAGAACCAGCAACTTGAATTGATCCAGTTGAAGTACCACAAGCACTTGGTCCAGTAACTGTTCCTGCTGAAAGAACAGGAGCATTATTTACAACAATCGTTGTTGCTAAAGATGTGTTTGAACATCCATTTGCATCCGTATGTATAACAGTAACTGGCCCAGCTGTTGAAACAGTAATTGTTGAACTCGTTTCAGTTGTTGACCAAACGTTGTCTGTAGGATATGAAGATGTTAAATTAACACTTGATCCTGAACAGATTGTCGTTGAACTTCCGGCTGTAACTATCGGTGCAGGTGGCAATGGATTAACGATTACAGTTGCTTGAGTAGATGTAACACATCCACCAACAGTAACTATACAATCGTATTGTGTAGTTGATGCCGGAGTAACTGGAATTGTTGCTCCAGTTCCAATAGGAGTTGAACCATCAAGCCATTGATACGTTCCTCCACCAACAGCAGTAACCGTTGTAGATTCTCCAGGGCAAATTGCAGCAGCTGAAGATGCACTAGCTGCTGGCGCTGTAGAGGTAGCAACCGTCACTGAGTACATCGCTTCACAACTGTTTCCAACAGTGGCAACGTAAACGTCATAATTTCCAGGAGCTAAAGTTGTGAATGTATTTCCTACTTGATAGTTAATACCATCTAAACTATAGAAGTACGTTGTTAAATCTCCACCAAGAGGTAAAGTAACTGTGATTGAACCGTCATTGTTACCACAAGTAGTTCCTGTAGGTGTAACAGTTGCACTAACTGGGTCATACAATGATACTGGTAGAACTACTCCGGCTGATATACATGATGCCGAACCGAATAAGAAAATCTGGTAGTCACCAGCTGCATAAGGAAAGTTAAATGTATTTCCCGATGAGCTTGATTCTTCAAGTGTTGTTACCCATGGGGTATCTGTTACATACCATCTGTAGTCAGTATTGTTTTGTGAGATTGAACCATTAACTATTATGTCTCCATTGATACAAAGTTCATTATTGGATGCTGTGAAATCCATTATTGGTGCTGCGCCCGTAGAAGTTAAAACGTCTATTACTCCTGCAAATTGAGCACCTCCATAATCATCTGTTCCAGTTAGTACCCATCCGTTTGCAACTGTGTTTACGTAAGAGTAATCAGTTCCGCCATTATAATCTGAGAAAAGCGCGAAAGTGTCAAGGGCATTTGCATAGCTTAACTCATAACCTACCCAAAATGCACCAGTAACATTTGTTGCTGGTGTTGTGAAAGAAATATTGTTCCAAGCAAGTTCATTTATGTCGGCTAACAGTACTGTTTCACTCGCGATTATCGCATTCGGAACGCCAGCTGCTTCATTGTACACGTTAAATGTGATGCTTCCTCCACCATCGCTTACGCGGGTAGTCGCAAATTCAACCGCTCTAATATCTGTAGTTGCACCTGCAATATAACGTTCTGCCCATTCAGTCACAGTATTTCCTCCAATGGTCGTGTTACCATGGATATAACCATCACCAGTTGTAAGTGTAGTGAATCCATTAGCCGGATCATAATTTCTTAAGGTGTCACATGCTGTTCCAGTTGCTCCAGCAACAACACTAATATAACTAAGTTTAATATCCGGTGTTGCATCAACTCCGTAAACATTAGAGGCAGCTAGAGTCACATCGTATGTTCCAACATTATAGAATTCAGCTTGTGGATCTTGAGACGTTTGGTCCGTAGTATTGATCCATTGCCAATCTACACCTTGAGTACCTGATATTGTCCAAGCCCAACCTGTAGGCACGTTTGTTGATTCATCAATAAGTGATACACTTGCGTTAACTGGAATAATAACTGCTGGTGCAGGAATTGATGTAAATGCAGATACAGGCGGTGTGTTTGTTGGATCACAACCTGGAGAAAGTAGAAGAGAACCTCTAATTCCTTGAAGAATAGTTAACATGTAATTCGATTGCTCTTGTGTGAACATCACAGTACATCCAGTTGCGTAATCCATGTAGTTCTCATATTGAACTTCAACAGCGCCACATGAAGTGTAACTCGCCATACCACAGCTAAATGCTGGGTCTTGATCTGCAGGTCCATCTGTAGCTGGAGTATCTGTGAAGCTGTCATCGTTACCACAACCTCCAGAACCACCCCAAGTGTGGTCTAATCCTAAGTAGTGGCCAACTTCGTGTGTTAACACGTTTGATCCAAATCCAATGTTGTAATCAATTACAATTCCATCAATGCTTGCTGTTGGAAGATAAGTTGTTGTAGGACGGTAAGCATAACCAGCTGTTCCGTAGTTCAAACCATTTGTAATATTACATACCCAAATATTCAAGTATTTGTTTCTGTCCCAAATTTCAGAACCACCAGTTGCGGCTGCCTTCATTTTGTTTCCTTCAGTACTAGGGTCATAATAATCTTCCCCAGTTGAAACACGTATAATTCCTGGATCAAGAACTGGTGCGCCAAATGGATCTTGTGTTGCAAGGCAAAAATTAATATCTGCATCGGCAGGAACAAATCCTAAACCAGTTCTTGCGTTTGCTGCATCTGCATTAAGCAATTGGTAATCCTGTTGTAATTCTAGAAACAATGCTTGTATTTGTGCAGATGAAACATTTTCTGCTGGATTACTCGGATTGTGAACTACGTGAAAAATTACTGAAATCTCATTTACACCAGGAGTTTCTGGGAATGACATTGAAGCAGCTGTCGAAGCCGATTGTTGGTAACTTAGATTGTATTCATTTAAAATTCCTCTTGAAGCATAATGTGCTTCATTCAATTGATGTGAAAAACAATTGTGCGTGCCTTGAGCTGCACCAACTGTATTAATTTGAGTAGAATTTACACTCGACGGTAATTGACGAGAATTAAGCTCTTGAGCATTACTCTGGGAGGGTGGTTGAAGGGTAGTCCCCGCAGGTGTAAGCTGACTGTTTTGACCAAAACTGATTGAGGCGAATAAGACTGCCGTCAGCAATAAGTAGGTTTTTTTCATAGTGTTTAGTATTTTTTTTTAGCGAAGTACAAGATACAAAATAAAATCTACGTTTAAAAAAGAGTTTTGAACAGTTTAGGTAGAAGTAACGGCATTTTACAGCCTGCGTTAAAGCTCATCTCAAATAATTAAAGATGTGATTCTTTACTTTCTAGAAGTAGATTCGTATATACCCTTCTGGTCAAAAGTCCATTCGATCCATCCAAATATGTGAACCGCACTTTAGAATAAAAACGCACCCAATTTGGCATTGATGGCTTATCCATTTACAGTAATTGATTCTAACAAGAATTCAAGTTGAAATGGGGATCGGTTTTTAGATCTAGGTCTTTCTCTTTTTCTTTTTAGCAGCAGGAAATAAGATGTTGTTCAAGATCAATCGATAACCCGGTGAATTTGGGTGAAGATTTAAATCTGTCGCTGGGTCGCCAACTCTGTGCTGATAGTCTTCTGGATCATGACCGCCATAATAGGTCCAAGTACCTTGACCGTATTCGCCATGGATATAGCGGGCAGTATTTAAAGATTCCGATTCGCCCATGATTAGAACGTTGGATTTAATAAAGTCTTTTTTGAAATCCGTTGTTTGTCCCATGAAGCCGTTGACAACGTTTGTATGGTTTTGACAAAGCATTGTAGGAACGACATCCCATTTTGCAGAGAAATCAAAGAGTGTGAATTTGTCAATTTTTGCTGCTTGAGCTTCTGGAACTCCTCGTTTTCTTAGGTCTGTTCCATCAATGTTAGAATATTCATAAGTCAATGGATCTTTGACCAACTCAAAATTTTCGAAGGCAAAGGTGTTGTTGAAATCTAGTTCCTCTTGGCAATTATGTGCCGCTGGATCGCCATCAAACATAACTTCACAAATGTCTGTTTTATGGGCTGCCAATCCAATATCGAAACTATCTGTTCCACTACACATTGTAAATAAGAATCCTCCTCCGACTACGAAGTTTTTAATGTTGGTTGCTACGGCTAGCTTCATTTCTGAAACTTTCGTGAACCCTAGAGCTGCTGCTGAAGATTCTAAATCTGATACTTGTTGTTTGTACCATGAATACGATCTGAAATTCGCGTAAAACTTACCGTATTGTCCAGTGAAATCTTCGTGGTGCAAGTGAACCCAATCAAATTCACTCAATCTCCCCATGACAATTGCCGAATCATAAATTTTCTCGTAAGGAATGTCAGCATATTCCATAACCAAAGTCACGGCGTCATCCCAAGGTTGTTTTCCTCCGGGCGTATAAACGGCAATTTTCGGAACTTTTTCCAATTGCACAACTTCCATATTTGCTTCTGGGTTTGAAATCTGTTGTTTAATCGCAGCGGCTTGTCCATCTGCAATGATTTCATAGCTTATTCCGCGAATAACAAGTTCTTCCTCAATAGTTGTTAAATGAGGTGTCATAAATGAGCCGCCTCTATAATTGAGAAGCCATTCAATGATAATGTCGTTTTCTAAAACGTAAAAGGCTAATCCATAAGCCTTAAGATGATCTGTCTGTGTTTCGTCCATCGGCACTAGGATTTGTGAACCCCAAGAGACTTGTGAACTGAATGACAGAAGAAGAATTACTAGATACTTTTTCATTAATTACAATATAGCAAAAATCTTACCTAAAATGGCGTCTCTCCATCATCGGAAGGATCGAAATTGATATTTTCATTGTCCAAGGAGTTCATTTTACTCGCGATCGTGTAGCTTTCTTGAGGCTGATCATCGAATGAATCGTTGGCTGAAAGGCTGGTATTCGGCAGTGCGGGTTGACCGCCTTCAGGTATTTGACCAAAATCACTTTCAAGATTATCGAAACGCGCGTATTCTTTAATGAAACGCAAACGAACACTGTCAAGTCCACCGTTTCTGTGTTTTGCAATAATTATTTCACCAATTCCGGCATTTGAATTACCATCTTCATCTTGTAAGAATCCGTAGTATTCAGGACGGTAGATGAATGATACAATATCAGCATCCTGCTCAATCGCACCAGATTCACGAAGATCGGAAAGGATTGGTTTTTTATCACCACCACGTTGCTCAACGGAACGACTCAGCTGTGAAAGTGCGATAATTGGTACATTTAATTCCTTTGCAATTTCTTTAATCGATCTTGAAATAGATGATATTTCTTGCTCACGATTTCCTTGTCCTTTAGATCCACCTGCTGTCATTAACTGCAAGTAATCAATGATTACCATTTGGATATCGTACTGCATTTTCAAACGACGGCATTTCGCACGTAAATCGAAAATACTAAGCCCCGGCGTATCATCAATATACAATGGAGCCGTTGCGAGTTTACTTATACGTGTATGTAGTTGCTGAAATTCATCTTCTCTTAAATCACCTTTCCGCAATTTTTCGGCAGAAATTCTTGTTTCGGAAGCGATCAAACGTTTCACAAGTTGAACGGATGACATCTCTAACGAAAAGAATGCAACACCTTGACCAAAGTCTACTGCGGTATTTCGAGCCAATGAAAGAACGAAGGCTGTTTTACCCATTGCAGGACGTGCTGCAAGAACGATCATATCTGATCTTTGGAAACCTGCTGTGACCTTATCTAGGGCCATGAAGCCTGTTGGTACTCCTGATATACCATCCGAATTCTGTGATGCTTTTTCAATTTCTTCAATGGCTTCACGAACAACATTCTGCATCGTGTTGACCGTTTTACTCATGTTGTTTTCAGCGATCTTAAAAAGATCACCTTCCGCTTTATTTAGAACGTCAAAAACGTCATTTGTATCGTCGTATGCCTCTTTCATCACTTCAGAACTCATTCTGATCAACTCGCGTTTAATGTACTTTTCAGAAATTACACGTGCGTGGTATTCAACGTGAGCAGTTGATGCGATTCGGCTTGTCAATTGAGAAACGTAAACGGGTCCACCTGCGGCTTCCAGTTCACCATTTTTCTTCAATTGGCTCGTAACAGTTAAAATATCGATTGGTTTGGAAGTACCGAACAATTCTTTAATCACACCAAAAATATATTGATGCTTCGGATCGTAAAAACTATCCTGAGAAAGAATATCGATGGTATCAGTAACGGCATTTTTTTCAAGCATCATTGCTCCTAAGACGGCCTTTTCAAGGTCAACGGCTTGGGGCGGGATACGACCCATGTCATCGGGTTTGTTGACAGGTTTCGTGAATTTTGAAGTCGTTTTCCAACTTTTATCGGACTGATTTTCCATAGCTCAAAGATACGCAAACGATCTTCAGTATTTCGCTGAAATCCGAATCAATATTTATGAACGCGAGTTAACACGATATGAACAGGTTATTAACAGTTTCGGTGCTGGATTAAATATGTCTAACTTTGCACGATGGAACGGAAAATACAACTTACAGAAGATGGTTCTTCGACCATTTATATTCCTGAGATGGGTGAGACCTACCATTCAACGCATGGCGCAATTCAAGAGGCTAATCATGTTTTTTTAAAGCATGGAATTGAAACATTGAATCGCACTTCGACAAGTTCAGAATCCTCCGGGATTTCTGTTTTTGAAATGGGATTTGGAACGGGATTAAATGCTCTTTTGACAAGTAAGTTTGCAAATGACAATCAAGTTGAGGTGGTTTATAAAGGGATTGAGGCATTTCCTGTTGAACAAGATTTAGTGAAGTCGCTGAATTACGTGGAAGAAATAGGAGGGGAGTCTATGAATGATTTTGAAACTATTCATAGTTCAGATTGGAACGTTGAGCAGCAAGTAAACCCATACTTCAAGTTGACTAAAATTCACGAGAAAATTGAAGATTTCGTGCCTTTCCCAAATTCAATTGACATTGTGTACTACGATGCATTTGGTCCTAAAGCACAAGGAGAAATCTGGGAGAAAACGATTCTTGAGAAAATGTATTTGATGTTAAAACCAAACGGTCTTTTCGTTACGTATTGCGCAATGGGCCAATTTAAACGTGATTTGAAAGCAATTGGATTTAAAGTCGAAGGAAGACCTGGACCTCCGGGGAAACGAGAAATGACGATAGCGACTAAAAGCGCTTAATGTCCTCTTCTTCGTTTGAGTTTTTTAGGTTGTTTTTTTGTCCAACTGTGCTGTTTCCTGTTGTTTTGATTTTTATGTTTCGCATTGTCTGGAGTTCTGAAAACCAATCCTGCATTGTGCTGCAAGTAATTGCTTTTCGTATTCCAAACCTTCGGGTAAACAGCAAATTTAGCCGTTGAAGACAATTGAACTCCAAACCAATTTGTAATCCAAAAATTTATTCCTCCACCAAGATTTACAGTAGGTACATAAGGATCTGCAGTTCCAGTTCTGTATGTGAATCCAATACCAGCAAGTAAAAAAGGGTCGATCCATCTTGCACGAGGTGCGTACAGATTATAGAAACTGTACTTGGCGTTAAAATCAATGGAAAGGTTAATTCCTTCTCGTCCCGTTGAGTCATTGACAAGTTTGTCAGGAGTGTATTCTACATAAGATGCAGCCATTTCAACACTCCAGCCGTAGACAAAATATCGATCCAATGTGAAGCGAGTTGGAAACGGTTTAATGTTCCAAGAATTAGCGGCATCAAATACATTTCCAAATTTATTTCCGTCATCATCAACCGCAGTCCAATGCACTCCGATCATCCATTTGTATGGCTTGTACGGTTTGATTGTTTTGTATGGTTGTGCATAAGCACCAAACGAGGTAAGTATAAGAGTGGCTAGAAATAAGTTCTTTAACATATATAATTCTTATTGTACTAAAGATAGCCTAATTTGTTTCACTTTTTTTATGCTTAGTGTCCGTGCGGTGTCTTCTCGCCAGCTTTGATTTCAACTTTCAATGTGTTTTCGTCTGGAGGTATCGGGCATGAATATCGGTGTGAATACGCACAATATGGATTGTAAGCTAAATTAAAATCGAGTTGGGCATTTTCGCTTTCAGGAATTTCAAAATCCAAGAACCGTCCTCCACCATAAGTTTCATTTCGCGTCGTTTTATCTTTGTATGGAATGAATAAATAATTTTTAAATTCCTTTCGATCTCTTTTCAATAAGTCAATATTTTGATAAGCCGATAGTCTGTATTGTACAGAGTCAATCATGAAATCAATATAGCCATAACGTCGATAAATTGGCGTGCGATCCGTTGATGTCGGCATTTCAAACTTTTTCCCCTTGTCCTTGGTGAACGTCACATTTACTTGATAAAAAGGATCGAAATCGAAATAATCCAAGCCTTGAAATTCGTCAACCTCCTCGTTGCTTAGCATGTGGTTTGCCGTGTCAAGAAGTTCTTGTTTGTGTTCTTCGCGGTGCTCTAAAATTTCCGTTTCAGATTGTTGTGACGCTCCGATAAATGGAATTAGCAATAAGATAAATGATGTTATTTTCATAGAGTATCAAAGATAGGGAATTCATTTTCTTAAATGAAAGAAAAAAATTGTGAGCACATGTACTTAAAGTAACCGTACAAATACCCTAAATCGTTCCATGATCGTGCTTTTAGCGCTTTTTTCATTATTCTTACTCTTATTAGTTCTGATTCAACTTGAATTGGGATTGTTTAAACCAAAACACTATTTATATGAGAAAAAGTAATTTCTGGGCGCTTTTTAGCGTCACAATCGTAGCCTCTTTTGTATTTCTTCGATGTACAGAAACGGGTGATTCAAGCTTAGACAAAGTTGACGATGTGGAAGCAGATTCCGGCGTAAAGTCAGACTTAAGTCCCGTTCTCCCTTTTGATGTTACCATTACTGGAGATAAATTAGAAACTACAATTCTTCACGATTTTGATCTATTCAGTTGGCAGTCTTTCATAGCCTTGAGTTGGTCAACAGACGATAGCGAAATGATTGGTATCAATGGTGATAATTCAACGAAATGGGAGACGTGGAAAAACGCTTATGACATTTTCCTAGAGAATGGTGAAACGCCACAGCCATGGGGGACTCCTGGACAATATCCTTCTAGTTGTACTGATTCCAATGGACGTTTGTTAATTCAAGTTGGTAAGACGCCAGATTTGTTGACGGCAAGCGAACAACCCTTTAAAACAGGACCACTAATTGATCAAAATGGATTGTACACTCGATTTGAAATCGTGGTAAATCAGGAAATGTTCAATTATATCTATAACAATGACTTATACAGTTTTGATGGGCAAGGAGCGTTTAATCAAAATGCTGAATTCCCGTCGGGTGATAACGCAGACAGCACGTGGGGGGCAATCATGGTAAAAGCTGCATGGAAGGTTATTGGAGATGGAGATGACGCTAGTAAATTTCATTGTGTAGAAGCTGCAGTGTATACTCCGGCATCAACGAATCCAGCAATTCCAGAATCTTGTGTCATCCAAAAAGTTGGATTGGTAGGACTTCATATTGGTACTAAAACAACGACAAGTCCTCAATGGATTTGGTCGACGTTTGAACATGTAGATAATGCTCCTACATTTAATGAGACAGCTGATAAAGCACATTATAATTATTATAAAAAGGGATCGGATAGAGAAATTAATGCATCACCAGAACAGCCTTGGGATCCAAATCGTGCCAATCAAATACCTACTCAAGTAGAACGTTTGATTCCAATTGATCCAGTTACTGCTGCTTTAAACAAGGAGTTCCAAGGTAAATTAAGAGCCGTGAATGAGAAGTCCGTTTGGCAATATTATGAATTGGTAGGTACTCAATGGCCTGTAGACCCTACACAATCGGACGAAGGAAATCCTTTTCCAGTGTATTTAGGGAATGCGACTTTGGAAACATATATCCAAGGAATTGTTCAGGACGGTAAAGTGACCGAAGTTCCAGGAGTATCATCGAGTTGTATTCATTGTCACAATGGTGCGATGATGTCTGGAGCAGCGAAACAAGCAGATTTCACCTACTTATTAAAACGTGCAAAATAAAAAATTATGGTAATGACATTAGAAACATTTGTAGCCTTATCGGCTAGTTTAACTGGTTATCCTGCGAGTAAGTTGAAACCAGAACTTGATACGCAAAAAGTAGCAGAATTGTTTTATGATACATTGATTGAACAAGCTGGTCCCAAGCCTCTCGCAACGCTAAATGATGCGTTTTTGGCCATTGCTGATCCAACAGATCATGAATTAATAAAAATTGGAATATTTGACAATCCGGAAACAATGACTCTCGCAAAAATTATCATTCGAATGTGGTATACAGGCGTTTGGTATTACTGCAACGATCCTCAAGATGGGTTCGTGGTTTCAAGTAAAGGTTATATCAATGGCCTGGTCTGGGGGACAATGTTTGCGCATCCAATGGGATATAGCGTGTCTCATTTCGGATATTGGAACGAAGCACCGTCAACGACATAATTTATTTCATTTTAAAAAATTAGAACAATGAGTAATTCAGATACAAAATATGATGTGGTAATTGTTGGCGGCGGATGGGCTGGTGCAACAATGGCTAAAAAATTAGGCGTAGCAGGAAAAAAAGTGTTGGTCGTTGAAGCGGGAGTAGGCTTGAGCTCTAGTGATAGAGAGACGTATATGGAGACTTTCTTTACTGCAATGGCAAAGGTGCCATCTTCTCCGTACGAGCAAAATTACAACGCTCCAAGACCTTCAGTTCTTGATATTAAAAATATAGACCCAGCTGATCCAGTTGTTGAGTATCCAGAGAATCCAATTAAATCAATAAAAGACAATGGATACTTTGTTGAAAATGGACCATTGCCTTTTGCAAGTACAAACGAACGTCTTGCTGGAGGAACATCATGGCATTGGCTTGGAACATGTTTGCGATTGGTTCCCAACGATTTTAAGTTGAAAACAAAATATAAAGTTGGAGTCGATTGGCCGATTGATTACGACACACTTTCACCGTATTACGATGAAGCCGAGTATTTTATCGGAGTGGCAGGTGCGGTTGATCAGCAAAATGGAAATCATGGGATTACGTATACAGAAGGATACAATTATCCAATGAAGCCTATTCCGAATACCGTTTTGGATCAAGCTTTTATAAAAGCTCTAGCGGTAGAACCCTTGCTAGAAATTGACGGAAATGTAGTTGAAGTAGCGGGTACTCCAGCAGGTCGAAATGGAGCGTCCAATAAACATTGGAAAACAGGTGAGATTTACGACAATGGTAGAAGAGAATGCCAAGGAAATACCAACTGTACTCCGATTTGCCCAATTCAAGCGAAGTATGATGCAACAATCACGTTGAAAGAAGCTCTTGATACTGGTAATGTTGACATCATGTATAAAACTGTTGCCTGTGACATCTTGATGGATGAAACGACAAAGGAAATCAATGGAATAAAGTACAAGCAATATGAAACTCGAAAGGGTGGACAAACTGGTGAAGGAACGGTTTATGGAAAGAAGTACGTCGTTGCTGCTCACGCGATTGAATCGGCAAAGTTATTCCTAATGTCTAATTCGCAACTGCCAAATGGAATTGCAAATTCAAGCGGGCAGATGGGAAAAAACCTAATGGACCATCCAATGACGGTCTCTTGGGGATTAATGCCAGAGGCAACTTATCCATTCCGTGGACCGCTTTCAACATCTGGAATTGAATCTGTAAAAGATGGCGATTACAGAAATGAACGTGCTGCTTACAGAATCGAAATTGGTAATGAAGGCTGGAACTGGACGATGGGTGCGCCTTACTCGACCGTTAATAGTTTTTTAAATGACGATGGAGGTGTTTTCGGAAAAGAGCTTATTTCTACAATTGAAGACCAGATGACGAGACAATTTCGGATCGGGTTCTTGATAGAGCAAACACCAGAAGAATCTTCTTGTATCATTCCTTCTGCTACGCTTACTGATAATCTTGGAATTCCACGTCCTGAAATTAATTATGATTTTTCAGAATATACAATGAAAGGCTTTCAAGCTTCTCGTGTTGCAACGAAGCAAATATTTGAGAAACTTGGAGCTAAGGATCACTCTGTGACAGATGCAAAGAAAATAAAAGATCCAAATAGCGGATTTGTTTGGTTTGATTTCGAAGGAGAAACGTATAGTTTTTATGGAGCAGGTCACATTATGGGGACACACCGAATGGGAGATGCGAAAGAAACCTCGGTTACGAATTCAGATTTAAAAAGCTGGGATCACGATAACTTATATATCGTGGGGTGTGGTTCTTTTCCAACGGGAGCGACTTCAAATCCAACTTTGACGTTAGTTGCCTTGGCGCTTAGAGCTGCAGACGCAATGATTGCTGAAATGGATGCTTAACTAAAAGGTATAAATGTAAAAAAGCCACTACTTTCGAGTAGTGGCTTTTTTTTGTGCATCATTTTTTAATTTCTTCCTCCAAATATTGAGCTACCAATTCGCACCATTGTGCTTCCTTCTTCAATGGCCAATTTATAGTCACCACTCATACCTGTGGAGATGTGTTTGAAATTGTCATTGAATTTAAAAAAGTGGCTCTTGATCACGTTAAAATCTCCTTCTAAATTGCAGAATTCCTCTCTAACTTTTTCTTCATCGTCTGTAAACGTTGCCATTCCCATTAACCCGATGATTGAAACGTTTTGCATTTCAACAAATTCGTTTGAGTTCAAAATTTCCATGAGATCAGCGAATTTCAAGCCGAATTTAGATTCCTCATCTGCAATGTGCATTTGAAGCATACATTTTATAATTCGATTGTTCTTTTTGGCCTGTTTGTCAATTTCGGACAAAAGTTTTAAGCTATCAACGGCGTGAATTACGCTTACAAAAGGCGCAACATACTTCACTTTATTCGTTTGAACATGTCCAATTAAATGCCATTGAATGTCTTTAGGAAGAACAGCTTCTTTTTCAACCATTTCTTGAACCTTATTTTCGCCAAAAACTCGCTGTCCTGCCGAGTATGCTTCCTCAATGTCTGATGCTGGTTTTGTTTTCGAAACAGCAACTAACGTGACGTTTTCAGGAATTTCAGCCAATATTTTATTTAAATTTTCCTTGATCATTCGTTGATGTTATAAATCGTTGATCCACTTCTAAGTTTTGGCTCTACCCATGTCGATTTCGGAGGCATCGTCATGTGGTTGTCTGCCACACGTTTGATGTCCGCTATTTCAACTGGATAAAGGAAGAAGCCAATTTTGAACCCGCCTTTTTCCATTGTTGAACTTAGTGAGCTTAACTCTTGATTCCCACTGATAAAATCAATGTTCTTATTCGTTTTTAAATCAGAAATCCCAAGAATTGGTTCGAGTACAAAGTTTGTGAGAATTTCAGCATCGAGACACTTAACAGGATGATCGTGCTCGATGATTGAATCTTTACAGGTCAATTTGTACCAAGATTCTTCAACGAACATTGTTATTTCATGTTCTTGAGACGGTTTCTCGCCAATAAAGAGTTTTTCAATCGTAAAGCTCGCTCCAAGTTGGTCAATGAGTTGTTCTTTCGTAAGACCGTTCATTGTTTTTACCAAGCGATTGAATTCAAGAATCGTTAAACGTCTTTCATTCAAAAAGAAAGCAAGGAAATAATTTTCGTTTGGAAAATGATTGTAGCCTTTTTCTTCTCTCCAGTCTTTTAATCCCGCTGATGACGCACATCTATGGTGTCCATCGCAAATGTACGTTGACTCCAATTGACCAAAAGCGTGAATTATGGCTTCCGTTTCTTCGTCATTAAAAAGCCACATTTCATGTTTGATCCTGTCCGTTGTCATGTATTCATTCTCCGGACGTTCTTTTGTTTTATTGTAAAGAATAGGATCAATTTGATTTTCAATGTCAGAGTAGGAGAGAAGCACTGGTTCAGCGTTGTATCCAACGATGTTTAAGTAATTGGTAAACATTGACTCACGACTTGTTATCGTCGCTTCGTGCTTCTTGATTTTATCCGATTTGTATTCTTCAACGCTAGCTCCGGCAATAACTCCCATGTATTCGTGTCCATCTTTTGTTTGACGGTACATATAAATGTGCGGAAGTTCATCTTGTTCTAAAATCCCATCATCAATAAAGTCATGGTAAGAATCGCTTACAAGGGCAAAACGTTCTTTTGAATTCGGTTCTGTTTTTGGCTTCTCTCCAAATTCAGGATTGATAATATGAAGAAAAGTAAAGGGATTGGATTCAAGTTTGGCCTTAAGGACATTGTCTTTATAGGTGTAATATGGTCGCGTAGCAACGAGATGAATCTTGTCACGTGTTGGTCGTATCGCCTTGAATGGACTAATTTTCGCCATTGTTTTTTTAGTGTTTAATCGGGTAGATGCTAAGGTCGTAATTATTTTTTTCTTGATAGGTACAACAAAGGCCGTTTCTCGCTTGTTTAGAATTGACGAATAGTTGAGAGTTTTGAGCAAAAAAAACCACAAAAGAAACAAAAGAAACCACAATACATTTGCATGTTATCGAGGACGGTTTCTTTTGTTTCTTTTGTGGTTAAATATTAAAACCAGCTAAGCTTACTTCTGACCGAAATGAGAAATAATAGTTTCTGCTAATTCAGTACCAATTCGAGTTTGAGCTTCAACGGTTGCAGCTCCCACGTGTGGAGTACAAGCAATTTTTTCATGGCTCAACAAATCAGCTCTAGGGTTTGGTTCATTCTCAAATACATCAAGTGCAATAGAAGCAACTTTACCTGAATCTAACGCTGTGATTAATGCGTCTTCGTCAATAACACCACCACGAGCAGCGTTAATGATTCTAACTCCATCTTTCATTGCTGCAAATTCAGTTGCACCAATAACCGCAGATCCGTCAGATTGTTTAGGAACGTGCAATGAGATATAATCAGCACTACCAATCACGTCCATAAATGAAGCAGTAGGAGTGATAGAAGTTGTAGCCGTTAAACCGTTTCCAAGTTGAAGAGAAATTTCTCTAGCATCCGTAAACATATCTACAGCAATCACATCCATTCCACAACCCAATGCATAAGCAGCAAGGCTTTGTCCGATTCTTCCAAATCCAACGATAACCAATTTCTTACCTCTTAATTCAACACCTTTTCCGTATTTCTTTTTGAGTGTCTTGAAATCACCACCTTCCATGTTCTTGTACGAATCATTCAATGAACGTGAGATTGCGAACATGTGTCCCATCACCAATTCAGCAACAGATTGACTTGAAGCACCTGGCGTATTCACGACCAATTTCCCGTTGTCTCTTCCGTATTGAACATCAATGTTGTCCATTCCAACACCTCCACGTCCAATCAATTTTAGATTTGGACACGCGTCGATCATGTCTTTACGAGCTGTTGTTGCACTTCTAACGAGAAGTACTTCAATGTTGTCTTTGTTAATTGTGTCGATCAAGTCTTCTTGTTCAACTTTATCTGTAAGCACTGTATATCCAGCTGCTTCTAAGGCGTCAATTCCTGCTTGAGAAATTCCGTCGTTTGCTAATACTTTCATCTTTTATCCTTTAGAACGTGTCAATTCACTCATTACGGCTGTCAATGCTTGAACGCTTTCAAGAGTCAATGCATTGTACATAGACGCTCTATAACCTCCCACAGATCTATGGCCTTTTAATCCAACGATTTCTGCATCATTCCACAATTTATCAAAAGCGTCTTTGTCTGCTTCGTCATTCAATAAGAACGTAATGTTCATGACTGAACGATCTTCAACTGGAACAGTTCCTTTGAACGAAGGATTGTTGTCAATTTCAGCATAAAGTGCATCTGCTTTCGCTTTGTTTCTAGCTGCTGCTCCTTCAACGCCACCGTTAGCGACTAAATCACGAAGATTAAGCATTGCTGTGTAAATAGGGAAGACAGGCGGCGTGTTCAACATTGAACCTTTATCAGCGTGACTTTTAAGATTCAAATATTTCGGCATGAACTCAGAAGTTGATTTACCAAGTACTGAATCTTTAACGATGTATAAAGTTGTTCCTGCAGGCCCTAAGTTCTTTTGAGCTCCAGCGTAGATGATATCGTATTTTGAAACATCAACTGGTTTTGAGAAAATATCTGATGACATATCACAAACCAATGGAAGTGCAGTTTCTGGAATTGCGTGGAATTGCGTTCCGAAAATTGTATTGTTTGAAGTGTAGTGGATATAATCTACATCCGCAGGGATTGCATCGCCTTTAGGAATGTGACCGAAGTTGTTGTCTTCTGAAGAAGCAAATACGTTTACATCAATTCCAACAGCTTTTGCTTCACCGATTGCGCCTTTTGCCCAAGTTCCAGTATTCATATAACCGGCCTTCTTAGTATCACGCATCATATTCAATGCAGCAATAGTAAATCCTAATGAAGCTCCACCTTGTAGAAAAAGAACCGAATACCCTTCTGGTACATTAAGTGCTTTTTTTACGAGACTCTGTGCTTCTTCCATTACGGAAACGAAGCCTGGACTTCTATGAGAAATTTCAAGAATCGATAATCCATTAAAATCAACGATTGCCTCTGCTGCTTCTTTGAAGACTACTTGAGGCAGAATGCAAGGTCCTGCACCAAAATTATGTTTCATAATAAAATTTGAAAAAATATAAATAAAAAAAAAGCCTCGGTAAAACCGAGGCAGATATGTTAGTCCTTTTTATCGGAATCCGTTTTCTTTGCTTCAGCTTTTTTCGCTGGTGCTTTTTTCGCTGCTGGCTTCTTAGCTGCTGGCTTTTTAACCGCTGCTTTCTTTTCTTCAGTTGCCTCAGCTGCTTCAGGAGCTTTCTTTTTAGGAGCCGCCTTTTTCTTTGGAGCAACTACTGGAGTAGCTTTTTTACGTTTTCTAGTATTTCCAAAAGATCCAATTGTTCTTTTACCTTTCGTCGTTTTTCTATCCCCTTTACCCATAGTATTACAATATTTAAAAATTTATCTCAGTTTGCAGAGTACAAATATATTATTCTTTTTCTAAAATTCGTCTTCTTATTTCTTGCTCAACGTCTTCTCCGTGAGGAATAATTCGAGTACTCCACTTTATTTTCAGTTTCACTTGCTCAGCTTCTGAAAGTCTCCAGTTATATTCCGAAGCTTCCAGTCGCTCACGGAGTCTACTGAGAGCCAAGGCTGCGGAGACAGAAACGTTGAAACTTTCTGTAAATCCATACATCGGTAATCGGACTAAATGATCCGAAAACGCTGCAACTTCCTTTGATATTCCACTAACTTCTGTTCCAAAAACAAGTGCAATTGGTTTATCCAAAGGAACTTCGTGTAACGTCATTTCAGTATGAGGCGAAGTACTTACGATTTGATATCCTTTATCTTTTAACTCTTGCAAGCATTTAATGGATGGCGATTCTCCTTCTGAATGGGAATGAAGATCGACCCAATTTCCAGATCCCATGGCGATATCTCTGTGTATTTCATATTGAACATCCTTTTCAATAGCATGAAGATCTTGAATCCCAAAACAATCGCACGATCTTAAAACGGCAGATGCGTTATGATCTTTAATCAGGTTTTCCATTACGACAGTTATATAACGCGTTCGATCGGCGGCAATAGTGTCGTATTTATCTTGTTTACTTTCTGTAATCATATTATAGAAAACATCAAGTACTTTTTGGTCAACGGTCATTACGAGAGTTTAGGGTATAAAAAAAGGCCTCTTCTTATATCGGTTGAACCGAGATAAGAGAGACCCCTAATTTCTTGATAGAAAGGTAAACTAGTTTACTTTTCCAGAAAGCTCAGATCCAGCTTTGAAACGTACTACGTTCTTCGCTGCGATTTGGATTTCTTTTCCTGTTTGTGGGTTACGTCCAGTTCTAGCTGCTCTATTTGAAATAGAAAAAGATCCGAATCCAACAAGTGAAATTCTATCTCCTTTTTTCAATGCATCAGATGTAGCTGTAACGAATCCGTCAAGTGCTCTTTTTGCATCTGCTTTTGATAAATCTGCTGCTGAAGCAATTGCGTCAATCAATTCTGCTTTGTTCATAGTTTTGGTTTTTTAGTTTGTTATAAAAAATTTACTGAAACAAATATATTGGAATATCCTTGCCACACAAGGATTTGAGCAAAAAAAACGCGCATTTTGTGGATAAATACGTCATTTTGTTGATAACCCCCTCTGAAAAGGGCAGTTTTAGTGGTGTTCTCGACTAATAAGGTATAATCGTCGTTGAATGGGTGTTTCTTCTAAGCATCAATTACAGACAGCTTGTCCACAGAGTTTCCCGCTAAAAAATCCTTAAAATTCATTTTTCGTTTCCCTTCAGATTGAATTTCAAGTACGCGAATAAAATAATCTGAACATGGAATTAAGATGCCTTCACTATCAGATTTAAGCTCCTTCGATGCATCGGTAGAAATACTGGTTTTTAATGTTCCGAAAATTTTAAACGTTTTGGATTCACTTTTCTCCTTATTATATAATGTACACCAAGCTCCAGGATAAGGTGCCAATCCGCGGCAGAAATTGTGGACGTCTTGAACCGTTGTATTGAAGTCAATTTTACAGTCTTCTTTGAATATTTTTGGCGCTGGTTTGTGCGCAGCATCTAAGAGCTTATCTTGATTGATTGACACTACTTTGCCAGATTCAATTTTATGTACAGTAGAGAGCATTGTATTCGCTCCGATGTTCATTAGCCGTTCGTAGAGTTCACCAACGGTTTCATTTTCTCCAATGCTTGCTTTCTCTTGTTCGATAATTTCACCCGTGTCAATTTCCTTTTCGATAAAGAAGGTCGAAACTCCAGATTCCTTTTCTCCGTTAATAACTGCCCAGTTGATTGGTGCAGCACCTCGATAGTTGGGTAGGAGAGAAGCGTGTAAGTTAATTGTTCCTTTAGATGGCATACTCCAAACTATTTCTGGAAGCATTCGAAAAGCGACAACTACAAATAAGTCGGCTCCAAGGTTTTTAAGTTCAGAAACAAATTCCTCGTCTTTTAAGTTTGTCGGTTGCAAAACGTTGAGTTCATTTTCAACAGCATATTCCTTAACGGCGCTTTGATTTATTTTTCGACCGCGACCCGCCTTCTTATCTGGAGCAGTTACAACTCCTTTAATAGTAATCCCTTCTTTGTGTAGTTTGTCTAATATCGTTACCGCAAACTCGGGCGTACCCATAAATACTATGCTGAAATTCTTGTCCATATTATATTGTCTTCTTTTGCCAGTTGAAAAAACGAAGGTACCCAATTGATAGAATAGCCATAATTGCAAAATAAATGTACTCTACTGACCAGATCCAATAAATGTCAAAATTAAGGACCTTAATGAATAAGTAAGCGAAGCCAATGTAGAATACGACGGCTATGGTTTCTATATATAACGTAAATTTTGTATTGCCACTTCCATTGATTGTTTGGAAGTAAACACTTGACAGACCATATATTAATACAGAGCCTGAAATGAACCGAAGTATGTCCGCACTTCCTCTAATATATGCAGTCTTTGGATTTATCAATTTAATCAATGCTTCTGGATATAAAATTGCTCCATGAAAAAGCACAACTAGAAATACTGCCGTAAGCAATAGTATTCTGCGTTGAACGATTTTGATCTCTTTGAATGATTCGTTTCCAATGTACTGGCTGATATATGTTTTGGTTGTTCCAGCAAATCCCCAAATTGGAATAAAAGCCAAAAAGTACAATCCTCGTATGTTTTGAGAAACTGTCAATTCATACATTCCTTTTTGTTCAATCCAAACGAAAAATGCAGTCCAAGTTATCAATGCGATTAACCCTTGAAGCATAATTGGAGCGCCAACTTTTAATAGCGTTTTAAAAGACTCATAGTTGTATTTGAACTTTGTGAAAAGTTCATGTCGTTTTCTATTTGCGCTAAGGTATAAGGCAAAAGTTAAGAAGATCATTCCCATTCCGTCTGCAATCATTGATGCAATTGCCGCGCCTTCGAGTCCCATTTCTGGAAGTCCCCATTTTCCAAAGATCAAAGCGTAATCCAATCCGATGTTTGAAAAAGCAATAACGATGGCACTTAATAGAACAACGTAGGTTTTTCCCATTGCCAAGAAGTATGCGTTAATTGCCAGGGAGATTGCCGAAAAGAATAAACCATAGCTTCGAATTTGAACAAAGATTGTTTCTCCTTCTGCGATCTCTTTGTTTCGCGTAATACTATTTATAATATCAGGAATGAAAAGCTGGATCAACAAACATAGGATTACTGCGACTATTATGTTCGTGTAGATTGTTGTTCCGAAAATTTGGGCCAATAAATTTTCTTTTTTCTCACCAATACGTCGGGCCATAAGAATTTGAGATCCATCTGCAATTCCCATTAGAGCCACGAACATTGTTACATAGATCAATCCTCCATTTCCAGAAGCGTCGAATGCTATTGTGCTATATCGACTAAGAAACGACATATCCGTCATCATCACAACTGACTGAATAAATGACGACGCCATTAGCGGAATCGCAACGGATAAAATTGTTCTATAGCGAAGATCGAGCATTAGTCGACTTGAATTACCAGTCCTTTTAGATATTCGCCTTCTGGATGAAATGCACTAATTGGATGATCTGCTGGCTGGTGCAATTGTTCTAAAATTCGAACATTACGGCCAGATTCAATTGCTGCTGCTGCTATCGTGTGATTGAACAAGGTCTTGTCAACGACTTGAGAACAAGAAAAAGTGAATATGATTCCACCCGGTTTGATCTGTCGAATCGTATGTGCATTCAATCGTTTGTAGCCTTGAATTGCCTTGTGACGCTTGTCACGGTGCTTAGCAAATGCCGGTGGATCTAGAACAATTACATCGTACTCTTCCGGAAGGTCTTTCATGTAAGTCATCGCGTCCGCAACGATCGATTTGTGCTTCGTCCCGTAATCGTTCAATTCTATGTTGTCATCTGTTAAGGCAATCGCTTTTTTTGAACTGTCCAATGAATGAACAAGATCAGCGCCATGTTTCAACGCCAAAAGACTGAATCCTCCAGAATAACAAAATGTATTTAAAATCTTTTTTCCTTTTGAGTATTTAGCCAGTAAAAATCGATTTTCACGTTGATCAATAAAGAATCCTGTCTTTTGCCCAGTAATCCAATCAATGTTGAGTTTTACACCATTTTCCAAAGCAATATGAGGTGTCTCACATTCGCCTATAATGTATTTGTCTTCAGTTTCGATACGTTCAGGAAGGGTATCCGATGATTTAGAATAAACCGCGATCAATTCACTTTTAAGCCAAGCTTTTAATGCATTAGCAATCATATCAACTTGCTTGTACATTCCGATACTGTGGCATTGAACAACCGCAACTCCATTGTAATAATCAACAACCAATCCAGGCAAACCGTCACCTTCACCATGAACTAAGCGGCAAATATTATTGTCTTCTCTAAATAATTGTTGATTGCGACGCGCTTTAATTGCGTTACCTATCTTTCTATCAAAAAAAGGTTGGTGAATTTCTTCGTCTTCAAAAGTCAACACACGAACGGAAATTGTTGCATGCTGAAAATGCCCCTTCGCAATAACTTTATCTGCGTGATCGTATACTGTGACTAAGTCGCCATCCTCGAATCCTTCCACGCTAGAGGAAATTGCACCGGAAAAAATCCAGGGGTGTTTTCGCTCAATTGAGTGCGTTTTCTTTTTGTGTATTTGAACTGATTTTTCCAAGGTGTCGATTTAAAGTCGAGCAAATTTACACGGCTGCATGGATTAAAACGAATAAATCAATAGAAAGTTGATATTTTTGTTCCAAATAGACAGCATGATTTGTAAAGCACATTTTTATTTATTGAACGATCATTTCTCGATTGAACATGCAAATGAAAATTTTAATGGGGAAGAATCTGAATTGAACCGTAGATACGAATGGGAAGATGAATTAGAGATTAAAACAGAAGTTTCAGACGTTCACGTTGAAGAAAATGGAACGTATGTATTGCAAGGAGAGTTTCCAGACGGAGATGCTTTTAGCAATGAAATATCGAAAATGAAATTGTTCAATATTACAAACGGCGAGCAGGTTGTAGCTCAATTGGCGTGTTCTGAAAGCATCATTTCTTCTTTTGATATTGAAAAAAGCGAAGAAGCCCTTACAGTGAAAATCTACATTAAGGACGACGAACCTTTGGCGAATCCTGTTCCTGGAATTTATATTGCAGCCCAAGAATTTCCAAAAGAGCTTATCTTTTAATGATCGAATTACTCGATATAGGTATCAAACGAGACGACTGGGTTTTGCGTAAAGTAAACCTGTCGATTGCTCAAGGCGAATTAATCGGGATCATAGGAGAGAGCGGAATCGGCAAAACGACGCTGCTGAAATTGATGTCAGGTCTTGTCGATGCTTCGGAAGGAGAAGTTAGATTTCAAGGCCTAAAATTGATTGGACCTACTGAGAAACTAATTCCTGGCTATGAAGAGATTCAATTGGTCAACCAAGATTTCGGCTTAGAACCTTACCATACTGTTCGACAGAATGTAAAAGAAAAAGTTTTGAATTTACATGAAGAAGATCGTGACTCGGTGGTTACTGAATTCTTGGAACTGGTTGAATTGGATCATCTTGAAAATAGAAAAGCAATTGTTCTTTCTGGAGGTGAGCAGCAACGCTTGGCAATCGCAAGAGCATTGGCTTGTGAGCCGAAAATACTTTTACTCGATGAACCGTTTGTTCATATAGATCAACGGTTGAGGTTGAAAATCATCAATTATTTATTGAAACTCAACGAAGTAAGAAATACCACAATCGTTCTTGTTTCACACGATGGAACTGAAGTGATGGGCTTTGTGAAAAAGGTCGTGCACATTGCTGCGGAAGGCGTTGAAAGAATTGATTCGATTGAGAATATGTTTTACAGTCCGGCAACGTTTGAACAAGGTCAATTGATGGGATGGATCAATCAAATTGAACTAGAAGGAGAGAAGGTTCTTTTTCGACCCAATGAATATACAATTGAAGAAGGTGGTATCGAGTTGACTTTTTTGAATTCTTTAGATACTGGAATCAACGTTTTTAATTATTTTAAAACATCAAATGGAGAAGAAATCGTTTTAACTTCGATGTCCCCATTGGATGAGGTACAATCAATTAGAATCAAAAGAAAATGACATTTTCGGATCTCAAAGAAATCGTAAAATCAACATTTAAAGAATTCTCACACGAGCGGCCTTTTTTACATGGGGCGGCTTTGTCGTATTATGCATTGCTGGCTCTGATTCCCTTGCTTTATTTGAGTGTCATGTTTTTTGGAGTTGTGGTTGGACACGATACAATGCATGAAATTATAGAGACACTTTTGAGAGATCAAATTGGCTTGACAGATGTGAGTGGAATTACAGCGTTTTTAGAAACCATTGAGTTTTCCGGGAGCGGTGGGATCATGGAGGCGGGCGGTATCATTGCGCTGATGTTTTCATGTACCGCGATCTTAAATTCCCTCAAAAAAAGTATCAATGAATTTTACGATTTGGAAAAACGGAAATTAAACCGAAAAAAGAGAATCGTTAAAGGTTTGGTTTCAAGATTGATACAAATGGTGTTTATCGTTGGAGCAACCGTTCTTGTGATTGCTATTTATTTTGGAGAAACTATTTTTCTATCAATTGGAGACAAGTATTTCGAAGGCCGAGAATTAATAACATGGTTTTTTGGAGCCGTTGCAAAGCATGGATTGCCGATCCTTATGAATGTGATCTTGTTTAGCTTCCTGTTCAAATACCTGAATGACGGCATCGTGAAATGGAAAAATGCCATTGTAGGAGCCGTCGTTACTGGACTGTTGCTTTATTTGGGACAATTGATCATTAAGTTCTATTTAACGAATTATTTTTTCGGATCAGGTGGAGGAGTAGCAGGAACGATGCTAATTATCCTTGTTTGGGTTTATTATTCTTCCCAAATTCTCTTTATAGGAGCCAAGTTTACAGCAGTTTACTCTCGATACAAAGGAGAGCCAATTGAAATTAGATGATTAAATATTCATCAAAACTTGATAATATTCTAAGAATTGATTAGTTTTCCGTCAGATTTAATTCAGTTCAATTATGGAGATAGGGAAAAACCTCAAGTTATTGCGAAACCGCTTAAAAAAGTCACAAGAAGAAGTCGCTACAGATTTAAAGTTGACGAGGAGTTCGTATTCTGGTTATGAGAACAATGTCGCTCAACCCAATCTTGAAAGCTTGATTCTTTTCAGTGATTATTACAAAATGTCCATTGATGACCTGGTCAAGAAAGACCTAAGTAATTTCAATGACAACGATTGGAAGAAAGTGGACCAAGGATTACACACTGACGTTAAAGGTCAGAAGTTACGTGTTCTAACATCTATGGTCGATTCGAATAACGAAGATTTGATTGAATTGATTCCAGTAAAGGCCAGTGCAGGTTACGCAGCCGGTTATGCCGATCCCGACTATTTAAAGGTTCTTCCAACGTTTCATTTACCGTTTTTATCAAAAGATAGAAAGTACCGTTCATTCCCAATAAAAGGGGATTCTATGCCTCCTGTCGTAGAAGGTTCGTATGTTGTTGCAGAATTCGTTCAAAATTGGATGTCAATTCGCAATGGGACTCCGTGTATCGTTGTTACGAAAGATGATGGAATCGTTTTTAAAGTCGTTCATAATTTATTGAGTTCTGAACAAGGATTCCAGTTGTGTTCTACGAATCCTTTCTATCAGCCATTTACCGTTCACGCCAATAATATTCTTGAAATCTGGAAATTTGTAAATTACATTTCTCCTGAATTGCCAGATGTGCGCTTGGATGATAACGATCTTTCTAAATCACTTAAAAGTCTTCAAAAAGAAGTCCATGAGTTAAAGAACTTGGTTAAGAATTGATGTTTATTTAAGAGTCTTGTTTTTAACTTTTTAAAATTCGTTCATATCATAGATCTGGAAAGAAATAAGATTGAGCTTTTTATCTGAATTTTGATTTCGAAATACCTGAAGGATAATGGATTTATACTATGGTATACTTCTGATCTCTATATTCAATCACTTCCTCCAAAATCAACTCTCGGATCGCGGCATTAAGATTTTCTGCAGAGCATTCCAACGTAGATGTTAGATCATTTAAACTTGCAGGGAGCAACGCCATAATTTCATCCGCCAGCTTGTCGTTTCCTCGGCCAATTCTTAATTTACAATTGTCGCATTTTCCACAATCTTCAGTCTTGTCACCGAAGTATTCAGAAATCATTTTCGGTCGACAATCCGTTCCTGTTACGTACTTCAAAATGGAGTTCAATTTTTCATGTTCCACTCTTTTTCTACTTTCGTAGATGTCGTTCGACAACGATAGGTGGGTATCAGGAAGACGTTCATGCAGATAGGTCACTAAAGGCAATTGAGATTGATAGGTAATATCAATCACTCCATATTGTTCGAGAAACTCCAGCCGTTCTTTTAGTTGTTTCTGGTTGATTTTAAGTCGTTTGCACAGTTCTCCTTCATGAATAGTAGCGAATCGATCAAATACGCCTGCGTAACTTCTAGTAATCAGTGAAATCAAGCCTGAGACTTTTTCATGGCTCACTTGAAACTTATATAGGGTATCATTCCCAACGGCAATTTTTAGTCGGGTAGGATGGAAGCTACTTTCCGTAAAGTTAATCGTGCCGTTGAGCTGAAGAATTTTAAGTGCGTAATACGTTTCGCCAATTCCAACTTCAAACGTGTTCGCAAACGACTGAATATTGAACGGATACGTCTCATCTGCTCCAGAACCAATCGCGATTTTAAGGAAATTCGAGATTGAATTGTAAATCAACTTGATTCGATCTTTTTCTGGATATTTTGCCGCCAATTTGGTTTTTAAGATGTTCAAATCTTGTTCTTCCCAAAATGCAATTGCCTGAGCTTCCTCTTCGTCACGTCCTGCTCGACCTGCTTCTTGGTAATACGCTTCAAGGTTTCCTGGAATTTCATAATGTAGAACGTACCTCACATCAGGCTTGTCTATTCCCATGCCAAATGCATTCGTAGCCACCATTACCTTAAGACTGCCATTCATCCATTGTTCGAGCATGTATTTTCGATCCTCAGAATTCAACCCTCCGTGGTAAATCCCCGCAGAGATCTTGTGAGCGCGCAATTGCGTAACAATCTGTTTAACGCTGCGCCGCGTTTGGCAGTAGACAATTCCTGTTTGTTCTCGATTCGCTTTACAATAATCTACAATTGCCCCAATCTTATTCTCTGATTGACGAACAGAGTATTTAATATTTTCACGTTGAAGAGATCCAACGAATTTTTTTGGTTTTTTTAGTTTTAATTGCTCAACAATATCCTCCTGAACTTTAGGAGTTGCTGATGCTGTAACTGCAATAATAGGCGCTTCTGGATGGTACTCTCGAATTGCGGCAATTTCTCTGTACGAAGGACGGAAATCATGTCCCCATTCCGAAATACAATGTGCCTCATCAATTACGATTAGCCCAATCTTCATTCGTTTAAAACGTTCAATGAAAAGATCCGATTTTAGCCGTTCAGGTGATGTATATAGAAACTTAGTGTTCCCAAATCGAGCATTGTCCAGCGAAATGTCAATTTCCCGATACGATAAGGCGCTGGTAATCAGCGAAGCATTTATGCCTCTTTTTTCCAGATTGTTTACTTGGTCTTGCATCAAAGCGATCAGTGGAGAAATGATCAAAGTCACGCCTTCTAAAGCCATTCCTGGAACTTGAAAACAGATCGATTTTCCCCCGCCAGTTGGGAGTATAGCAAAAGTATCATGTCCATAGATTACGCTATCGACAATGTCCTCTTGAAGAGCTCGGAAAGAATCGAACCCCCAGTATTTTTTTAATATCTCTCTACTTTTGTTCACGTTGTATCTATCGGAATCAAAAATACTCAAATATTAATTCCTTGAAATAAATAGAGCGTATTTGATAAAGTAGGAGAATCTCAGTACCTTTGCACTCAGAAACCCCTAGAAATGATAAAAGACTCCAACTCTATAAAAATCAATAAAACCCCGCGTTCTAGAATTACGGATGTTGATTGGGAGAACTTGCCTTTTGGTAAAGTGTTTTCAGATCACATGTTAGTAATGGATTACAAAGACGGTCAATGGGAAGATGCCGAGATTATGCCATTTGAAGATATTAAAATGCACCCTGCGACATCTGCCATTCACTACGGTCAATCTATTTTTGAAGGTATGAAGGCGAATAAGGATGATAACGGAAACGTTTTGATTTTTAGACCGGATATGAACGCAAAACGATTTATTGAATCGTGTGAGCGAATGTGTATGCCTGAAATCTCTGAAGAGGTATTTGTTGACTTGATCAAAAAAGTCGTTGATTTGGACCGTGGTTGGATCCCTAATAAACCAGGATACTCGCTTTATATTCGTCCATTTATGTTTGCCACCGATGATTTTATCGGGATCAAGCCTTCTGATACTTATAAATTTATAATTTTCACATGTCCAGTTGGAGCTTATTATACAGCACCTGTGAATGTGAAAATTGAAGAACATTATACACGTGCTGCTCAAGGTGGTGTTGGTAGAGCAAAGACTGCTGGTAATTATGCCGCGTCATTGTATCCTGCGAAATTGGCACAAGAGCAAGGTTTTCACCAATTGATTTGGACGGATGCTGCGGAACACAAATACATCGAAGAGTCGGGGACAATGAATATTGTTTTTGAAATTGACGGTAAGATGGTTACGCCTTCCGAAGAAATGGATACTATTCTAAGAGGTGTTACGAAGCGCTCAGTTGTAGAGATTGCAAAACACTGGGGAATTGAAGTTGAAGAACGAAAAATTACCGTGGATGAAGTTGTTAAAGCATTGCGCGAAGGAAGAGTAACCGATGCGTTCGGAGCTGGGACTGCTGCAACAATTGCTCAAATTGCTAAAATCGGTTTCCGTGATGAGTTGTTCGAGTTGCCTAGCATAGAATCAAGAACTTTATCAAATAAAATTAAAACCTATTTAACGGACTTGAAGTCTGGTAAGGTTGAAGATGAATTGAACTGGTTGGTGAAATTTTAAGCTTCAAAAAATATTTTAAAAGCTTCTCAAAACTGAGGAGCTTTTTTTGTGCCTAATTTAAATTGATTAAGTATATTTGGCTTATCTATAATTATTCTAAATAGTGAACTTAGTATTAGCAGATAGCAATGAGTTAATTAGACTCGGGATTCGTGTTTTAGTAAACACTGAATTGGAGGCGACTATTGTCGGTGAAGCCAGTGGTAATGAAGAGTTAGTTGAATTGCTAAGATCATTTGATGTAGATGTTGTTGTGGTTGATTTCACAGCGAAAGGTTTCAATATAGATGTTCTTTCAGAGGTTAAACGACGCTTTCCAGATGTTCGAATGCTTGCAATTACACCTGAGCAATCGGCTACAGTTTTGGTCGACGCATTGCGCTCTGGAATTACCAGTTATGTAAAGAAGGATTGTTCCTTTCCAGAAATTTTAGAAGCTGTCAAAGAGACCAATAATGGAAATAAATTCTTCTGCGGAACAATTTTAGAGACGATTCAAGAAGCGAATTTGAATGTAGACGATATTGACATTGATGCGTTTTCATGTGAAGCTGTAATAATTTCAAAACGAGAAAGTGAAATAATTACCCACATAGCTGAAGGTTTTACGAACGCTCAAATTGCTGAGAAATTATTTCTAAGTGCACATACAATCAATACGCATAGAAAGAATATCATGTCGAAATTAGGAGTTAAGAACACTGCTGGTATTGTAATGTACGCTGTTAAGACCAATCTTATTTCTCCAAATAAGTTCTTGTTTACCGCGGCTAGCGAAGATTAAGATTCAATTCTCGTTTTGTTGTTTTAATCCAAGCTTGAGATTCACCAATTTTTTTTACCCACTTATTGAACGTATTTTTATCTACGCTGTACAGCCTTTCAAATTCGGTAATTTATGCGAAATTTTATAACAGTATTATTTACATTCTTCTCATTGTTGAGCATCGCTCAGCCTGAAACTGAAGTTATTAATAATACAAACACCCATTCGAACACGAACTCGAATTCGAACTATAATGTCTTTAACAATGGAGCTGTCGCTGTTGATACTTCAATTGTTGAAGAGCGATCCGAAATGGATGAGGAACTAAAAGCTCCAAATCGTAAGCTTGAAAGAGATAAATCAAAGAAGCAAGAAACATTAAAAGAAAAAGGGAAGGATCAAAGTGTTCGTGGCAACTCAAGTAATACACCTGGATCTACTGGTATTAAGTCTTTAGAAGATGCGAAGGCTCCAGCGCCAGCGCCTTCAATTCAAAGTTCGCAAGAATTTAAATCAACATCATACGGTTTTTCTACAACGAAGCAAAAAGCGTCCGTCCAAAGATCGCAACGCAGTCCTTCAATGGATCAACAGTTGCAAATGGATGAAGCCGTCGGTTATTTTGAACAAAATTCTCCAAATTCATTCGAGTTCCATTATTTCAAATATGCCTCAGGGAATTACGATATCAGCCTAGTAGATAATTTAAAAGCAGCCGAAACGTTGCGCCCAAATAACGCTGATGTGCAAGTGCAAATGGCAGCGTATAATATGATCAAACGCGATAGTGATAGTGCAATCGTGTATTTGGAAAAATTAAAAACAGCAGGTAAATTAACTGAGAATACATTGCATTACGCAGAAGATATTTTATTGTCCGTTCCAGAAAATGGCGTTTTGATTACGCATGGTTTTGATGATTCTTATGGAACTTGGTACAATCAAAATAAGGCGGATGTGCGAAAAGATGTCACAATTATTTCGCTTGACTTCTTACAAAGTGCACACTACCGTGAATTATTAAAAGAGGACGGTTTTAAGCTGCCTGCAAGCAAAGTCATTGACGTAAAGTTCTTGAAATCCTTTTGCGATCTGAATAGTTCAAAACCAATCAGTATTTCCTTGACGACTCCAAAGGAGTATTTCAAGCCGCTTCAAAGTAATTTATTCATCACTGGATTGGTGTTTGAATACCACAAGGATGATTTCGATAATTTTCATAGGAACGATGATTTATGGAATTCCACATTGAAAAAGCATCTTGTAGAGAACGCAACTGACGAAAAGTCAAAACAACTATCATCCAATTACTTACCCATGCTCTTGCAGCTAAGAAAGGTATACGTGAAAATGGATGCCAAAGAAAAACTTAAAGAAGTAGATGAAGCCTCAGACAAGGTCTCTGTTCAATGTAGAAAATATGAACAGGTCCAAAAGCTGAAGAATTCGTATTAATGAGATTGGTCAAGCCCCAATATAAAGAAATGACTGACGAGTCATTAATGATAGCGATCTCCAAAGGAGATAAGCGTGCCTTCGATCAAATATATGAAAGGTACTCAGGTCCGCTATTGGGCTATTTTATGCGCTTACTTTGGCGTGATAGAGAGAAGGCCGAAGATTTTGTTCATGATATTTTCGCTAAAATTATTCGGAAGCCAGAATTGTTCGATCCAACGAGGAAATTTAAGACTTGGATTTACTCCGTAGCGAACAACATGTGTAAAAACGAATACAAGAAACAAGAGGTTCGAAAGAACACGACCAATGGACTTGATCACACGTATGCAGTGAAAGATCTAAACGCTAATGTTTTTTCCGAAGTTTCTGACAATCAGTTCAGAGATGAGTTTACCAAGAGTTTGGAAGACTTGGACGATAAGCACAGCGAGGTTTTTAAATTAAGACACATTGACGGGTTGTCAATAAAAGAAATAGCAGAGGTAACAGGTATTAGCGATGGAACGGTCAAGTCAAGATTGTTTTATGCGACAAAGTACCTCGCAGCAAGTTTAGAAGATTTTAATCCAGTAATGAATAGATAGGATGGAAAAGGATTTAGTAGATATTATAATGGAAAAGAGTTACATCGAACTTTCGGCAAATGAAAAAGCTGAATTGGGCGAATTTTGTAGCTCGGAGTCGGAGTACAATCAAATGAAAGATGTGTTTCATGGCGTTGAAGGGATGCAATTTGAAACATTTACTCCTAAGAAAGAAACGAAAGAGAGCCTCGACAGTTTGTTTGATAGCTCCTTTCCTAAGGTAGCGCCAATTTGGTACATGTCTATTCTAGCGACAATTGTTCCTAAAGAAAAGGTTGTGTACCGTCAGCCATTGGTGCAAATCGCGGCAATTGGATTGTTGATTTTCCTTGCGTATCCATTTTTCAACTCGGATGTGACAGACGAGGTTCCTCAATTTTCAGAAATTGAATCCCCTAAATCATCGACTCCAGAAGTGAATAAAATCGTTGGTACTGAGCCTGCTCAACCTTTGGAGGTTGTAGATGTTGTTGTGCCGTCGGAGCCAATATTAGTTGCTGCTGTTGTTCCAGAGCCCGTTCTGGCTGCAGTAGTTGTGGGGCATTCAGATGGTGTTTGGGATCCTGCAACAGAGATGGCGTTTTCACAGCCTGCCAGTGAATCTCCTGAAATGCTTGATTTGTTAACGGCGACGTTCTAAGTTCGTTTAACGAATAACGAAGTGTTCTTTTTCTTGCTCTTTTCGAGGAACGGCCATACCCATTCTAAATAGGTCAATTGTGACGTGATAGCGCTCGTCTGATTGAATCGTTTCCCAAACTTCAAACATTGATTCACTCCAGCGGATATCATCCAGAATGAAAATTGTTTCATTGTGTGAATGCGTCTCTAGTCGTTTCAAATAGTGCGTTAAAGCCTCGCCGTCATGATGCCCGTCGATAAATATTAAATCAAAAACTTCATTTGTTAATCCGTCCAAATAGGTGTTGAAGGTTGAATTAACGGATTTAATGTTCTTCAATTTTGATTGGGCTATGTTCTCATTGGCAATCTCAAAAGTGTTCGAGCAACCTTCAACCGTTGTAATCTTTGAATTGGAATTCCCAGAGGCCATGCAAATTGAGCCAATGCCCATAGATGTTCCAAATTCCAATACGTTTTCAGGCTTGAAGTGGTTGACCAATTGAAACAATAGTGTTCCAAACTTACCTCGACTTGAACTAGTATTGTAAATGGATCGAATCGTGCGAACGTTGCTCAGTTTTTTAGATCCAGCACCAAAATCGCTAATTTCTATGGAACGATTGTCTTTGCCTAATTTGGAATGAAGGCCACTTAAAATCGATTTTAGTTCGGGTGAAATCGGAATCCGAAAACATTTATCGGTCAAATCATATATAAAAGGAGAGTGAACACCATGTCGACGCTTCGCTTTCCAATGATATTTTATATATTCGAGCCCTAGATTCATTTTACAAAGTAATAATCTTCTGCGAAGATATGAGCATAGACGAAAAGTCATCCATAATTAATCAAAAAAGAGACATTTTTGAAAGAGAACATTACGTAAGCCTTAAGGCTGCATGTTCAATTGGTGATGGAATAATTAGAGTAGAAGGAGAATCAAGAGATGAAGCTTTGGCTTTGTTTCGAGAAGCTGCTCCAAAAATCACATTTTTTATTCCTGCTTCTGGTTCTGGTTCTCGAATGTTCAAATTCCTTTTTGATTATACGAAAGATAAAATTGAAACCGATGCTGTCAAAAAATTCTTCAAACATTTAGAGGAGTTTGCTTTGTTCCAAACTATTCCAATGAATGTGAGGCAAAAAATGGCAACGCTTCAATCCATCTATTTGGCAGAGTACTTTTTGAATGACGAGGGAATGAATTTTGCACAATTACCGAAAGGGCTCATTCCTTTTCATGAAGTAAAGGGGGCGATCTATAATCCATTTCAAGAGCAGGTACTTCAAGCGAGACATTTAATGTCGAGAGGCGGCGAGATGCACTTCACGGTGCAGGAAGGGTTTGAGAAAATGGTTCGAGATTCAATCGAAAGCCTTGGTGAGTATTTGTATGGAGATATTCAGTTTTCGTTTTCCAATCAAGAAAAAGACAAGGATGCTTATTGTTTTAATTCTGACGGTAGTGCTTTTATAGAAAACGATTCTCACTTGAGACGCCCTGCGGGACACGGTGCTTTGATTCACAATCTAAATTCAATTGAAGCAGATTTCATCCTAATAAAGAACATAGATAACGTTCAACATTTTTCTAAGAAAGAAGTTTCAAATGATACTTGGGAGTTGGCCTTAGGAACGTTGATGAAATTTAAAAATGATCTTAAATCAATCATTGGTAATTATAGTAAAGCCGCAATTGTAAAGCTCAATAATAATTACGATTTCCTTTCAGAAACAGAACTTGACGCTTTTGATGAAGTCAAATTAAATGAAATTGCATCAAGACCATCTCGAGTTTGTGGAATGGTTAAGAATGAAGGTGCGCCTGGTGGAGGTCCATTTTGGATCAATGATAAAGGGATTGTAACGAAACAAATTGTTGAGGGTGTTCAAATTTCGAAAGAAGATGACCAACAAGAAATTTTGAAATTAAGCAGTCATTTTAATCCTGTTTTTGTTGCGCTTTCAAAAACAGATGTAAACGATATTTCGTTGGATTTAATGCCTTTTATCGATACATCAAAAAACCTTGTAGTAACTCGACCACACAAAGGAAGTGAGATAATGTATCGCGAGTTACCAGGACTTTGGAATGGTGCAATGAGTGATTGGAATACGATCTTTTTAGAAATTCCTGCTGAAGTCTTTTCTCCCGTTAAAACGGCGAATGATCTTCTAACAGATGCGCACAGGTCTTAATGTAATTTTTGTCGCTTCAATAAATACTTCAAAAGCACTTCATTGTATCCTTCGTTAATATCCGCAGGCATAAAGTCGATTGAATAATCTGCGCATTTTAAAGCTATAGATTCAAAGTATTTTCCAATTGCATCAACGTAAGCTTCTTTGAATTGGTTCGGCTGCAACTTAATGCTTTCACCAGTTTCCATGTCTACAATGTTGTATGGGCGGTTTTCCAATTCAAAATCAATCTCACGTTTTTTGTCAATTGTATGAAATACAATTACCTCATGCTTGTTGTGTTTTAAATGTTGAAGTGCTTGATAGAATTCTTCTGTTTTCTCAGGATCATCAAGTAAATCTGAAAAAATAACGACTAGACTTCGTTTGTGACTCAGTTCTGCAATATCGTGCAATGTCTGAATCGTAGAAGTAGAACTTTGTTGGCTTTTGGTATAGTCCTTTAAGTTTTTCTCCAGTTCACTAAACAAGTAGCGATGGTGTCGAGCAGAAGACTTTGTGGGCGTATGCAGGTTTAGTTTGTCTGTAAAAAGAGAAAGTCCTACAGCATCCCTTTGGCGTTTCAATAATTCAATAATAGAAGCAGCCGCATACACCGAAAAGCTGAGTTTCGTTTGTTCTTCCCCAACAGGGAAAAGCATTGAACTTGAGCAATCAATCACAATTTGGCAACGCAAATTCGTTTCCTCTTCATATTTCTTCGTGAAAAGCTTATCTGTTTTACCGTATAATTTCCAGTCGATGTGACGTGTAGATTCTCCCTTGTTATAGAGTCTGTGTTCCGCAAACTCTACTGAGAATCCATGAAAAGGGCTCTTGTGAAGTCCTGTAATAAAACCTTCAACTACTTGCTTGGCCAACAAATCAATGTTGCCGAAATTTGCAATTTTTTCTCTTTGAATTTTGGACTCCATGAACTAAAAATACGAATTAAAGTCTACTTAGCTTTTCTTAAAAAGGCATTTATTATAACACCAGACAGAACAAGAACGATTCCCAATAGAATTGTATTGCTCAAGGTCTCCACAAAGATGTAATAACCAACGAGAAACGCATAGATTGCTCCTATATATTGAAACGGAATAATTGATGATGCCGTGCCTTGATGTAGCGCTTTCGTCAATGTGATTTGAGCCAATTGAGTAAAGATTCCGACAATCAAAAGGTACAACCATTCAATTCCTTGGGGCATTGTGAAGTCAAAAAAGCAAAGAATAACCATAAATGGAATGGAAACCATGGGAAAGTAAAATACAATCGTGATCGGGGCATCGGTTGCTCTTAATTTCATTATTGAGGTATAAGCAACGGCTGATAAAACAGAAGATATCAAGCCAAGTCCAATCCAGAACAAGGATATTTCATCTTGCGCAACAGTCGGATCGCCATTACTAAACGAGATTAAAAGTACTCCTGAGAAAGTCACCCCGATAAACAGCCACTGAAGCAATCGAACTTTCTCCTTTAGCAAAATCATTGCGAATACAATTGTGAAAATAGGTGCGAGGTATTGAACTATAACGGCAATCGCTAAAGGAAGATGATGTACCGTATTGAAAAATAATGTAAGTGCAATCATCCCAGCGAGACCTCTAATAATTAGCCACTTCTTGTTGTTCCCAAATACGGGAATCTTCATTCTTTTAATAACGAATAGGCTAATGGCAAAGGAAACAATCGATCGTGCAAGCACTAGTTCATGCGCAGGATAAGATTGCAAATCGCCAAAACCGTCCAAATGAACAGGGCCGAGAAGCTTCACAAAGAAGTTTACGATCGCAAAACAGATTCCCGAAAGAATCATAAATAAGATGCCTTTTTTCACAAGTGCAAAAATAGCGATGTAAATGAATCATACTTAGAATAAAATTTAATTGGTAGATTCGCGTTAATAAGAAAAAAGTGAGAAAACTACTAGCTATATCAATGTGCCTCGGTTTGTCTTTGAGTGTGAACGCTCAGAAGCTTGTGCCCAAGTTTACATATAATGTTGAGCTCGGACTTCCCGTTGCTGCTAGTAACTTGCCGTTCAGAGATATTATGCAAGGGTTGGCTTCGGTCAATACTTTTGGTCAATACACTTTTCCTTTTCATTTAAACGTCGGTGTGGGAATCAAATATTCTTATTTCGCAGTAAATCAATTTTCCGTTTCTGAGGCCGTATTTGGAGGGATTCACTCTGGAGGTGCTTTCGTTAAAGTGGGATATGATAAGTTTTACAACGATCGATTCGCAATGGACTTTGGAGTTAAAGTAGGGTACATGCAAAACTATTTTTTGACAGATAAAAACAAATCCAGTGATCAATATCCAATTAGCGTTGGTGGATCATTAATCGAACCGACTGTTGGGTTTATACTTACTGCCGACGAACGCAATTCTTACCGCCTGAATCTTGGCTATGCGATCCAAGGATATAGTTTCGCGCCAACAATGCTAGGTCTTGGTTCGAATGAAAACTATGAGATTGAAAAACTCAATAATTTAACGCAGTATTTTTACGTTGGATTTGGGTATACATTCTACTTCGGCGTTAAAGGAAGCAGCGACTAAATGTTTGTTCAAGCCAATACCCTCAAAGAGATTAAACTCTATTTTAATTTAGAACTATCCAATCTTTATACTGAGCGAGAAGTTAAATCAATAGTTAAAGAATTGACTATTAAAAGATTTGAAATCAGTTCAGTAGAATATGCCTTATCTTCCGAGTTAAAGCTGTCAGAATCAGATTTACTTTTTTACCACGACGCTTTAAAGCGATTGAGAAACGAAGAACCGTTTCAATACATCTTAGGAGATGTCTGGTTTTATGATTTGAATTTAAAGATCGATTCAAGAGCGCTTATTCCTCGACCGGAAACAGAAGAGTTAGTGGATTGGATCAAGACTGATTTGAAGAATGTTTCCCAGTCGGCAATTTTGGATTTGTGTTCTGGTTCAGGGTGTATTGCCTTAGCCTTAAAATCATTGATGCCTGAATCGGATATTACAGCCGCAGAGTATTCTGAAGATGCACTGTCTTTACTTCGTGAAAATGCAAAACGCACAAATCTTTCGGTCGGCATTTTCAAAATGGATGTGTTGAATGAAAATGATTATTCTGACTTAACACCGAACAGTTTTGATTGCTGGGTGTCCAATCCGCCTTACATTCCAAACAAAGAGAAATCTTTAATGGCACCAAATGTCTTGGAACATGAGCCGCATATGGCTTTGTTTGTAACGGATGAAGATCCACTTGTTTTTTACCGTGTAATTGCAGAAAAAGCCTTGATATACCTGAAGAGTGGAGGCGCTTTGTATTATGAAATCAATGAGAATTTGACCGCTCCAATGAGTGCTCTTTTGGAAGGGCTTGGATTTGTTAACATTGAAGTGAGGAAAGATTTGCAAGGCAAGGATAGAATGATGAGGGCACAGAAGGTATCTTCACGTCATGAATCCGAATGAGGCAAAGATTGAGATTGAACGACTGAGCAAAGAGCTCGCACAGCACAATCATTTGTACTATGTTGAATCGAATCCAAGTATCTCGGATTTTGACTTTGACGTGCTTTTGAAACAACTTCAAGAGCTTGAAGATAAATTCCCGCAATTTGCCGATGATAATTCCCCTACTAAAAGGGTTGGAGGCGATATCACAAAGAAATTCGAGTCTGTCGTTCATAAATTTCCAATGCTTTCTCTTTCGAATACGTATTCGGAGGATGAGATTAGAGATTGGGTGACACGGATCACAAAACTAGAAGACGGCGAATTGGAATTCGTTTGCGAATTGAAATACGATGGTGTTGCTATCGGTATTCAATATGTAAATGGCGCGTTAAAGCAAGCTGTAACTAGAGGTGATGGCTCTCAAGGTGAGAATGTCACGAACAATGTCAAAACGATTAAAACCATTCCGCTTCGCTTAAATGGAGATTTCCCTGAGGATTTTGAAATTCGAGGAGAGATATTTTTCCCCTTGAACAATTTCAATCGTTTGAATGAGCAACGAAGAGAAGATAACGAACCTGAGTTTGCCAATCCTAGGAATACGGCCTCTGGAACGCTGAAGATGCAAAACTCGAAGGTTGTTGCTGCGCGTGGTCTAGATTGCTTTCTATACGGGGTTTACGGAACAAATATTGAGTCTGGTCATTACGAAATGGTCAATCGAGTTGCGGATTGGGGCTTTAAAACTCCGAAACCAGAAAAACGATTCATTGAAAAAACGAAAACGGTCGAAGGGGTAATGGATTTCATTGCTCATTGGGACAAGAACCGTGGCGATCTTCCTTTCGAAATAGATGGGATTGTAATCAAGGTAAATAGTTACCGCCAGCAGGAAGAACTCGGTTTTACCGCCAAATCTCCGCGTTGGGCGATTTCATATAAGTTTAAAGCAGAACGGGTTGAGACAATACTCGAGTCCGTTGTGTATCAAGTCGGACGAACGGGAGCGGTAACGCCAGTATCGAATCTTAAGCCCGTTCAGTTGGGAGGAACGACGGTAAAACGTGCTTCTCTTCACAATGCTGATCAAATTGAACGGTTAAACCTTCACCTAAAGGACAGTGTTTATGTTGAAAAAGGAGGAGAGATCATACCAAAAATTGTTGGGGTTAATTTAGACCTTAGATCAGATGAAGCAGAAAAAATTGTTTTCATTGAAAACTGCCCGGAATGCAATACTGTCCTGGAACGCAAAGAAGGCGAAGTACATCATTATTGTTTAAATGAATCGGCTTGCCCTCCGCAAATAAAAGGAAGAATCGAACATTTTATAAGCCGTAAAGCCTTGAATATTGACGGCCTTGGGGCTGAAACAGTTGATGCGCTGTTCGATGCGAAGCTGATTTCTAACTACGCAGATCTCTACGATTTGACATTTCATCAAGTGGTGGAATTGGAACGAATGGCCGACAAATCAGCGAATAACTTGATTTTTGGTGTTCGAGATTCCAAAGAAATTCCGTTTGAACGCGTTCTTTTCGGCTTGGGTATTCGATTCGTCGGAGAAACGGTTGCAAAGAAATTGGCGAAAGGATTGAAGAATATCGATGCTTTGGCTTCTGCCACATTTGAGGAACTCATCGCGATTGATGAAATAGGCGATCGAATTGCTGAATCCATTTTAATGTTCTTTGATGATGAGGAGAACAAGCAATTGGTTCAACGCCTAAAAGATGCAGGTCTTAACTTTGAAATCGTTGAAAAAGAAGGTGCTACGAACAAATTTGAAGGTAAATCATTCGTTGTTTCTGGAGTTTTTAATGTTTTTTCAAGAACGGAATTAAAAGAAGTGATCGAAATAAATGGTGGGAAGAATGTCAGTTCTATCTCCGCAAAAACAGATTTTGTTATAGCTGGAGATAAAATGGGGCCGGCTAAATTGAAGAAAGCAACAGATTTAGAAATAACAATCTTGTCAGAGGACGACTTTATTAAAAAATTGAATGAGTAATCCGCAAAGCATATGGAAGTCAACAAGGAATGTACTTCTTGTTGTCAATTATACCTCGGAAGAGGAGTTGCGTGAATTCCGCGAGGCTGTGAAAGCAATGGGGTTGAACATTCATGTGTGTCAAATTCTCGCTGTTGTGCCTTCTAAAAAAGAGATGGTGATGCTGCGTGAAGTGACTTCAGTTGTTTATTGCAGCGATCAAGACATCAACTTGTTTGGGAAATTAAAGAACCCGAACGCAACAAAATTATTGGCCGATCATTTTGATATGATTGCAATTATCGGCGACTTGAATAAGAAAATGGCGAAAGTGGTGAATAGGGTTTCACACAATATCGTAGTTGGAGTGAATTCTAATGTTGATTATTTAACGATTAATTTGACTTCAAAATCGACTTCGCCTGGGCAAATCCTTAATTTTGTCAAACAAACTTTAGAGAAAATAAATTAGAAGATGAACAATCCATTTAAAGGCTCAGGAGTAGCCCTCGTAACACCGTTTAATGATGATTTATCAATTGACTTCGATGCATTGAGAAATTTGGTGAATTATCAGATTGACAACGGAACGGACTTTTTAGTGGTTCAAGGAACTACTGGTGAATCGCCAACGCTTTCGAAAGAGGAAAAACTTGAGGTTCTTAAATGTGTGCAAGATGAAAACAAAGGCCGTTTGAAAATTGTCTTTGGAATCGGTGGAAACAACACGGTTGAAGTTGGTGAGCTGTTGAAAAGCGTTCCAAACGAAGGCCTTGATGGAATTCTCTCTGTTTCTCCATTTTACAACAAGCCAACTCAGAAGGGGATTGTAGAGCATTATAAGTATTTAGCGTCTTGCACGTCACTTCCAATCATATTATACAATGTTCCAGGAAGAACGGCTTCGAATGTTTCAGCAGCAACAACGTTAGAGTTGGCCAAAGTTGATAACATTGTAGCAATGAAAGAAGCATCTGGAGACTTTCCGCAAATCATGGAAATCATTCAGAATAAACCCGAAGGATTTGATGTCCTGTCTGGCGATGACGCAATTACAATGCCGATGATGGCAGTTGGAGTAGCGGGTGTTATATCCGTTGTGGCGAATGCGTATCCAAAACGATTTTCAGAAATGGTTCACGCCGCTGCGAATGATGATATGGATGCTGCAAGAGCTGCTCATTACGATTTACTTCCAGTAACGCACATGTTATTCGAAGAAGGAAATCCAGGAGGAGTAAAGGTTGCACTAGAAAAACAAGGAATAATGAAACCTCTTATGAGAATGCCGTTATACCCAATATCTCAAGACTTGAGAACGCGTATCGAAAACGAAACAGAAAGAATAATAGGATAATGATTGAAGCAAATAATATCGTCGAAGCAATTAAGAACGCCGACAAAATTGTAATTACAAGTCACAGATCTCCCGATGGAGATTCAATTGGTAGTTCACTTGGTCTTGCTCGATTTATCCAAGCTCTTGGTCAAAAAGTGGATATCTGTCATCCTGATCCATGCCCAGATTTTATAGAGTGGACAGTTAAGAACGATACAATCTTTGATTTTGAATCATCAGAGGAGTTGGTGACACAAAAACTGAATGATGCGGACTTGATTTTCTCGTTGGATTACAATGCAGCACACCGTCTTGGAAACGATATGGGAGATGTTTTAAAAGCAACTTCGGCTAAGAAGATCATGATTGATCATCACTTGGATCCAGACGATTACGCAGATATTACGGTTTCCGAACCGGATGTTTGTTCAACGGCGCAGTTGATCTACGAACTAATTGATGCTTCTGGAAATAGCAGCTTGCTAAATCCTGAAATAGCGGAACCTATTTACCTTGGTATCATGACGGATACGGGATCGTTTAGATACAATTCTGTGACGCCAAGAACACACGACATTTTAAGCAATTTACTTAAGTCAGGATTGGACCATACGAATGTTCACAATTCCACGTACGATGGAAACCGCATTGATAAGTTGAAGCTAAGAGGTTTTGCAATCGCCGAAAAATTGGAAATTGTAGAAGAATATGGCGTTGCTATAATATCTCTAACAGAGGATGAATTGGCTCGATTCAACTACATCAAAGGCGATACAGAAGGATTGGTGAATATTGCATTGTCTGTTGAAGGGGTTCAAACCGCAGTGTTCTTCAATGAAAGTAAAGGAAGAATTAAAATATCATTCCGATCAAAAGGAGCGCCAGTCAATGTTTTGGCAAATGAAAATTTCGATGGAGGTGGACATAAATTTGCCGCTGGAGGAATCAGCGACTTGAGCATGGATGACACATTAACTAAATTTAAATCATTAATACCTAAGTATTTCGGTGAATAAATACATTTACATAACATTTGCAATCCTTCTCGTTTCGTGCGCTGAAGAGAGTAAGCCAGTTGAGCCAGAGTTCAAATGGAGTAAAAAACAATCTTCAGAATTGAATAATAAATTCGCGAAGCAAGAAGAGATTGATATCAATCTGTACCTAGACGTGCGCCCAAAATGGGAAATGATCACAACGGGTTCAGGATTGCGCTATTGGGTTTATGAAGCGGGTGATGGAGAAAATTTGTCATCAGGTGATATGGCTGAAGTTGAATACTCTGTAGGGTTATTGGATGGAACGGAATGCTATGCAACGGCTTCTGATGAATACGTAGAGGTGATAATTGATCACAGTGAAGTTGAAACGGGGATGCAAGAAGCGTTGAAGCTTTTAAGAGTAGGCGATAAGGCAAAAATTATTGTTCCAAGTCATATTGGGCATGGATTGTTGGGTGATTTGGATCAGATTCCACCTCAAAGATCATTAGTGATTGATTTAACATTATTAGGGATAACGAAATGAAACATTGGTTAATTATAACAGCGGCAGTAGTGCTTGTGTCTTGCGGTACGGAAGACAAGAAGCCGGATACAAGCAAAGTAGAAATTAAGTCGAATAACGCTCCAAAGGTGGTTACTGATACAACCGGTGTGGACTTTGACATTGAACGTGACGTTATAGACGAAATGACAATCGAAGCCGGTGTAAAGATCAAGTGGTACGAGCACGGTGAAGGCGAAAAAGTCAAAGCGGGCGATATGGTCAATATTGATTATAAGGTATACTTAGAAAACGGCGAAATTATCGACGGAAATCACCTTATAAATTTAGAAAGCCTTCCATTCATGGTTGGATTTCAAATGCAAACAGAAAGCTGGGACAATGCTTTGAAAGAACTTAGAGCAGGTGATTTTGCTGAAGTCTTTATTCCTGCAAGTGAAATGAGAGGAGAAAAAGAGATTGAAGGCGTTGTGCCGAAAAACTCGAATAACATCCTTAAAATTAGAGTTTTGAGTTTTAACGAGCCAACGAAAACAATTGATGGAACTCGTATTTGGCTAATGAACGAAAATGAAACAAATACCAATACTTTTAATGAATCCAATCGAATCTCTTTCCATTGCTGGGCGTCGTCTCCATCAAATCCACGGTACTTCAATACGGAATGGGAAAATAACCCTTATAGCTTCGGTTTAGGCGATGGAGGACTTGTTCCTGGATTGCGTAAATCGTTAATTAATGCTAAAAAGGCAGACCTTATGTTCGTCCATGTGCCTGCTAAAGAAGCCTTTGGTGCAAAGGGATACCAAGACTTGGTTAAGCCAAATGAAGACCTACTATATCGCGTGTTCGTGATGGACGTAACAAAATAACTAATTCAATTTTTTATCTTTGCGACGGCTGAATACAAGCTCTAGCAAGAAAATTTAAACTATGCGCATTCTCCTAATTTCCTTTCTAACTCTAATCTCTTTAACCGGAAATTCCCAGCAAATTATCGACACCATTGAATCTGATCAAGGTACAATGATTGTTTTCGCGAATCGAACCTGGACTTATGTCGAAGATTTAAACTTCGATGGAATTATGAATCATTACGTTGCTGATCAGGTTGATACGGACTCCAATCTGCACTATATCCAGTCTTGGGATCACGACATGTGCTATACTTCAAACTTAGCAAACAACGTTAACGCAATGAAGGATACAATTTGGTTGTGTCTAGAAAATTCAGAAAGCGATAGTTTGGATGGTTTGTTTCACATGCCGACAGATGGAAATATCACTTCGCGTTTTGGATGGAGAAGAGGTCGGAATCACAATGGAACCGATCTTGATCTAAATACGGGTGACACTGTTCGTGCCGCTTGGGGAGGGAAAGTTCGATACGCTAAATACAACACAAGTGGATTCGGAAACTTGGTAATCATTCGTCATCACAATGGATTAGAGACCTTTTACGCGCACTTAAGCAAGCATTTAGTGGTACCGAATCAAACAGTAGAACCAGGCGATCCGATTGGTTTGGGAGGGAATACTGGACATTCTTACGGTTCGCATCTTCACTTCGAGGTTCGTTTCTACGATATTCCAATGAATCCAGAAAAAATTATTGATTTCAAAAAAGGCATCGTACGTGATGAAAACTTAATGGTGCATCGAGGGTTGTTTAAACCTGGTGGGTATACATCAAGTGGATCTGGATCAGCTGTTGCAAGTGGTGACAAGAAGTATTATAGAGTTCGTTCTGGCGATACTTTAGGTGCCATTGCTTCAAGAAATAGAACTACAGTTTCAAGAATTTGTCAGTTGAATGGAATTCGCCCAACAACGGTATTGCAAATTGGTAAAAATCTTAGAATTCGATAAATACACAATAAGCGTTAAACTAAGACGTAATAAGTATTGAATAAAATTTAATAGTAGTACTTTTGACAACAATGAGAAATACAATTTTTATAGCCCTTGGATTTATTGTACTTGCTACGACTTCATGTTCTGATTACAATGAAGTTGTAAAGTCAGACGATTACGATAAGAAGATTGCTGCGGCAAACGATTATTTCGAAAGAGGTAGTACGCCAACTATTAAAAATCCAGGAACGAAAAAAGAAAAGGAAAAGGTGAACAGTTCGATTATTTTAAGATCGATTAACCTTTACGAGCAGATTTATCAGCGCATGCCGAAGACGGATGAAGGTGAAGTGGCCTATTTTAGATTGGGTAAAGCCTATTACATTGCTGGAGATTATTACATGGCTGGATATTACTTGGGTCAATTCCCTCAACGTTTTCCATACAGCATTAAAGCGGAAGAATCTCTGTTTTTAAGTGCAATGTGTTCTGTAAACAATTCCCCTGAATCTTCTTTAGATCAAACAGAAACGGAATTGGCAATAAACGGATTGCAGCAATTTGTCGATCGATACCCAACTTCTAATTTTGTTGATTCATGCAACGGAATCATGGATAATCTTCGTTTTAAGGTAGAATTTAAAGAGTACACTACAGTTAAACTCTACGCGAAGACTGAGCGTTTTGCAGCAGCTGTAAGTTCAGCAAATACATTTGTCGAAGACTATCCAATGTCGCAATACAAAGAAGAGGTGTATTTTGTTCTTGTCAAAAACTCTTACTTCCTTGCAAAAAACAGCGTTGAGAACAAAAAAGTGTCAAGAATCGAGGATACTATTGAAAGATATAATACCTTTGTATCCTTATTCCCGTCGTCAGAAAGAGTTAACGCTCTAATGAACTATGATCGGATAATGAAAAGTGAGTTAAGTAAAATAAAGAGTTCAAGCAATTAATTAGACTTATGAATTTTAAGAATAGTACAGCTGAGAAGACGACAATAACGAGAAACACAGACGAGATCGAAGAAACGACTGGGAACATCTACGAGTCTATTGTTTTGATGTCTAAAAGATCGAATCAATTAAGTACAGAATTGAAAGAAGAACTTACTCAGAAACTTTCAGAGTTTGCTTCAACGACTGATAATCTTGAAGAAATTTTTGAAAACAGAGAACAAATTGAAATTTCTAGATTTTACGAAAGACTTCCAAAACCAGTTGCTATGGCAATTCAAGAGTTGATGGAAGAAAAAATCTACGTTAGAAATCCTGTAGTAGAGGAAGACTAAATAAAAAACATGCGAGGAAAACGCGTCCTTCTTGGAATTACCGGAGGAATTGCAGCATATAAAATTGCTTTCCTCATTCGGTTATTAAAAAAATCAGGGGCTGAAGTCAAATGTATATTGACTCCAGCCTCTTCTGATTTTATAAGTCCCCTTGTCGTATCAACATTGTCTGAAAATCCAGTTGGAATTGAATTCTGGAACAAAGAAGATGGTACATGGAACAATCACGTTGAGTATGGATTGTGGGCAGATATCTTTGTGGTGGCGCCACTAACAGCCAATTCACTAAGTAAAATGGCGAACGGAAGCAGTGACAACTTGTTACTCGCAACTTATTTGTCAATGAAAACGAAAACCTTAGTTGCTCCAGCAATGGATTTGGATATGTACGCACATCCAACGACTAAGCGGAACCTAGATTTACTTATTGAAGATGGAATTAGGATAATCCCTGCAGAATCGGGTGAACTTGCTTCAGGATTGAGTGGGGAAGGAAGAATGGCCGAGCCCGAAACGATTCAACAAGCGATCCAAGATTACTTTGATGCGCAATTGGAAGATGAATTTAAAGGGAAGAAGGTAATCGTTACAGCGGGGCCAACCTTTGAGTCTATTGATCCCGTTCGTTTTATAGGAAACCATTCAAGTGGGAAAATGGGATACAGAATTGCCGAGGAGTTGCTTGTAAGAGGTGCTCACGTAATTCTTGTTTCAGGACCTACGAAAGAAGAATTGGAACACAATAATTTGACTTTGATTCCGATAAAAACGGCTGATGAAATGTTAGCAGCGGTTCAATTGCATTGGAAAGATTGTTCTTACGGTGTATTCTCTGCTGCAGTTGCTGATTACCGACCAAAGTCAATCGCGGATCAAAAAATCAAGAAAAATGACGACGAATTGTCCATTCAATTGATCAAAAACCCAGACGTTTTAAAGTGGGCTGGCGATACCAAGTCGAGTGATCAAATATTAGTTGGGTTCGCATTGGAAACCAATGATTTACTTGAAAATGGTAAAAAGAAATTGGCCAAGAAAAATCTAAATCTAATTGTTCTAAATTCACTTGAAGATAAAGGCGCTGGATTTGGCGTTGACACAAACAAAATTAGTATTTTAGATAATCACAATAATCTCGTCGAATTCGAGTTAAAGTCTAAGAAAGAAGTTGCTGGTGATATTGTATCACATTTGAAAACGTATATATCGAAATGAAAATAGTTGTACTTATAGCGTGTTTGGCCGGGTTCTCAATGTTGGGACGGTCTCAAGAGTTAAATTGCCAAGTGAACATCGTAACTGATGCTACGCTTGAAGTCACTAGTGTAGAGCTAGAAATCATTGAGCAACTGAAGCAGGTTATTTATGAATTCATGAATAACACGCAATGGACGAAAGACAAGTTTACCGTTGAGGAAAGAATCAATTGTAATCTTCAAATTCAAATTTCAGAGATTCCACAACCAGGAACGTATTCGGGAGCAGTTCAAGTTCAATCATCTCGACCAGCATTTAATTCGAGTTACAACACAACAATTTTCAATTTTCAAGATGAAGACTTGGTTTTTGGATTTTCTCGAAATGCAGTCTTAGCTTACGCCCCGAATCAATACAGAGATAATATTACTTCTATTTTGGCATTTTATGCCTACTATATTATTGCAATGGATTACGATTCATTTTCCAATAAAGGTGGAACGAAATATTTCAATGAAGCCCAACAAATCGTATCGAATGCTCAAACGTCTGGCGCTCCAGGTTGGAAGTCAAATGAAAGAGGAAAGAGAAATCGCTACTGGTTGGTAGATAATGCTTTACACCAGTTGTTCTCTCCGTTGAGAGAATGTAATTACGAATACCATAGAAAAGGATTGGACTTGATTTATGATGATAAAGCAGCTGGGAGAAAGGGTGTTTATACAGCTTTGAATAAATTACTTAAAGTAGTGTCAACGCGACCAAACTCACTAAACGTAACGAATTTCATTCGAGCCAAAACGATTGAACTGGTTAATCTGTATGGAGATGCAGACGCCAAGGAAAAGAACCAGGTTGTCAACCTTTTAAAGAGGCTTGACCCCACCAATTCTTCCAAATATCAGGAGATTCTGGAATAATGATCAAATCCTTACGAATAGAAAATTTTGCCTTAATTGATTCTGTAAATATCCAGTTTGAAGGCGGATTCACTGTAATAACAGGTGAAACAGGTTCTGGAAAATCCATTTTACTAAACGCTTTAAATTTAATTCTCGGAGAAAGAGCTAATTTTTCTGTAATCGGAGAGTTAAAGGACAAATCTGTTGTAGAAGCTGAAATCGATATTTCTGGCTTCGACATGAAAGATTTTTTCGAAGCCAATCAACTGGATTATTTTGATTTGACAATTGTGAGAAGAGAGATCTATAAACAAGGTCGATCAAGAGCATTTATCAATGACATACCAGTTCAGCTCAATATTCTGAAAGAACTGACCGGAGGTTTAATTCACATTCATTCGCAGTACAATACGCTTGAACTTAAGGACAAAGATTTTCAATTGCGATTATTGGATATTTTAGCAGGAACCCTTAAAGAACGAACTCAATTTCAAAAATTATTTGCTGGATATCAATTCAAGAAGAAAGAACTGACTGAGAAAACTCAATTACTCGGTGAATCGTCTTCTAAGATTGATTACGATACTTTTCAATTGACTGAACTTCAAGCTTTGGATCTAGAGAATATAGATTACGAAGCAATGAAACAAGAGTTGAGTAAATTCGAAAATGCCGATGAATTGTTGGCCTCTTTCGGTGCACTTGTCAACCTTTTGGAAATGGACGGAGGCGTTCTTCAACAACTCGGTCAAGTAAATGCAACATTAGAGAAAAACGCGAGTATTGATCCTGTATTGAGCGATTTGCAAAAACGTGTAGCGAGTGTTTTAATTGAATTAAAAGACATTTCAGGTGAAGCAGAAGAGCAATCCGGTTCAATTAGTATCGATCCCAAGCAATTGGTAGAGTTGTCTTCTAAATTAGATTCGTTTAATAAAGCCACTTTCAAGCATAGAGTTCAAAACCAAGAGGAGCTCTTGCATTTGATGCAGGACCTGAACGGATCGTCAGATGATCTTGTGCAATTGGAAGAAGATATCGCAAGATTGACGAATGAAATCCAACTCGTAGAATCCAAATTGATGAAATTGGGAGAGGTTCTTCACAATACGCGTAAGAAATCGATTCCAGAAATTGAATCTAGAATTACGAAATCGTTGAATGATCTTAAGTTGGAAAATACAATTCTTGAATTCAGATTAGCCAAGGAAAGTAAGCTTACGAAATTTGGAATTTCCAACCTAGAAATCTATTTCAGCCCAAATGTTGGACTGCCTCCTGTACCTATTCATCAGGCAGCGAGTGGGGGAGAGCTTTCCAGGGTTATGTTGGCACTTCAGAGTTTAATGTCTCGTAAAATTCAATTGCAAACGATTTTGTTTGATGAAATTGACACAGGCGTTTCTGGGGATGTTGCTCAAAAAATTGGTCAGACCTTAAAATCAATGGGTGCAGGAATGCAAGTTATTGCGATTACGCATTTGCCTCAAGTTGCGGCGAAAGGAGAACAACATCTTTCTGTTTCTAAAGCAATCATTGACGGTAGAACGCAATCCTCGGTTATAGAATTGGATATGGATGCACGAATAGAAGAGACTGCACGATTAATGAGTGGAGATGAGATCAACGAGGCTGCTTTGGCAAATGCTAAGGCGTTGATGTCGTAATCTTTTTTAATTGAATAATTAAGAATTGATAATTAGTGAGTCATGAAGTTCAAACTTGATTTCAATATAGAATCCTCAGGTATCCAATTAAAACATGGCGATGGCGTAATATTACTCGGAAGTTGTTTTTCAGACAGCATGACTTCTCATTTTCAATATGCGGGATTTAATGCTTTGAGTAATCCATTCGGAACGTTGTTTCATCCAATCGCTATTGCGAATACGATCAAAGCTTCGTTGACAAATTCAACAGATATAAGTGTAGTAGAACGGGATAGTATTTTCTTTTCATGGGACAGTGGCAGTAAGATTCACGCCTATTCTCAAGAAGAGTTAAAAGCAAAGGTTATCGAAGCCAGAATTGAATTAAAAAATCAATTGATGGAAGCAAAACTACTCGTTGTTACCTTCGGGACATCTTGGGGATATAGACATTCAAAGTTGAATCAAATTGTAGGGAACTGTCATAAGCAAGCATCTAATTTATTTGAAAAAGAGTTGTCTTCATTTGATGAAATGTCAAAAGCTTGGGAGGAAGTTGTCAAAGAAATTCGAGCAGTTAATATTTCAATTGGCATTATATATGCAGTGAGTCCAGTTCGACATAAAAAGGACGGGCTCATCGAAAACAATAGAAGTAAAGCAAGATTGATTGAGTTGAGTCATTCTATTGTTGGACAGAATGCGTCATATTTTCCATCGTATGAGATTCTAATTGACGAATTACGTGATTATCGCTTTTACACTAAGGATTTTGTTCATCCGAGTGATGACGCCGTTGAATATATTTGGGCGAAGTTGAAGGGGTATTTGTTTAATAATGAAACGGATGCGTTAATCACTGAAATTGAAAAGGTGAAGTCTTTAATGAACCATAGGAGCTTACATCCAGATTCAGCGGCGGATCAAGAAAGAATCCAAAAAGCAAAAGAGCAACAGTCTCAACTGAGTTCAAAACATCCTTCAGTTTATTGGGAATAAAAAAATCCATCTTGGCTAAGCCTAGACGGATTTTGGGTAGAAGTTAGTATTAGTTGTAAGGTAGAAGTAGTATTGTTTTTAATTCTGTCTTGGAAGGATAATCGCTGAGCTTCCATAAACTGAGTTCTCACCCGCTTCTGGATTTTCAATTGATACTTTCCATATAAATGTCTGTTGATAACCTAGTTGTTCACCTGTTGTTCTGTCAATACCATCCCACCCTTGACTTGCGTCAGACGTTTCGTACATGATATGTCCATCTGTGTGGTCCACAATAATCATTGAGAAAACCACATCTCTTCTTTCAACCAATGCTCTAGGAATGAATGTATTGTTTCTTGCATCTAAACTTCTTGGATCAAATGCATTCACAGCAAGTAAGTTGTAATTGTCTTCAATGTTTACACGTTTCGTGATGCTTGATTGACATCCGTTACTTCCTGTAACCGTTAACTCAATATCGTGACTTCCTTTTGTAAAGAAGTGAGGAGTAGCTTTAGAACCGTGGGCCGTTTGCTTTCCATATTTCCATTCGTGATCAATTCCAGGAGAAATTGTACTAACCTCTGTAGTTGGCAATCCGTCCAATAGAATTTCATCTAAGTTTACAAAGTCAAAGTCACTAGATGGAGCAGAGTTTACATTAAAAGAACCTTCTTCCTGCAATTGACCGCCTTCCATGTATCCTATTAAGTAGATTCCTTCAACAGCTGTTGTTAAGCTCGTTTCAGATTCTCCTCTTGCAGACCAAACTGATCCATTGGGAAATACAATTGATATTGGGTAAGCATTGGCATTTTCAATTTTAATCGAAGCTCCTTTACAAACATGATCAACAGTAGGTAGAATGAAAGGTGCTAATGGAGTCGTTCCATTATTTACAACTGGCTCAATAATATCCGGTCCGCCTCCTTGAACAACGATTACTGGATCAGGGCCTCCATTATTAGGAGCAATGACAATAGCAGGTGTTATAGGTTCGTTAACAATCAATGGTTGATTTCCGTTTGAAGTAGTTCCGCCATTTTCAGGTGTTACTATATTAGAAGGAGTATTTCCATTGTTCTTTAAATCAGTTCCATTTGATGTTGAAGAAGTATTCGACTTGTTATTCGTTGTCTTTGGAGTTTTGTTTTGAGCAATCTCAGAAGACGGAGTAGAAGTGTTTTGTTCTTCATCAGAATTAGAGGTCACTATATAAGAAACAGCCAAAGCAGCAACTAAGATACTTGCGGCAACATACCATCTCGTGTATGAACGAGGAGCAGCTTTAGCATCAAGCTTAGCATTCATTGCAGTCCAAGCCGCAGCAGCATAAGGCATTTCGTAATTTTCCAAGCTAGATTTAACCGCTTGATCAACTCCAGTACCAGAAGTTGCGTCTAATTTTGCATTCATTACAGTCCAAGCGCTAGCAGCGTATGGCAAAGCGTAATTTTCAAGACTAGATTTAATAGCACTATCAACAGAAGAACCCGAATCACCAGAAGGTGCGGCTCCAGCATCGAGCTTAGCGCTCAATGAATCCCAAGCATTAGAGTTGTATGGTAACTCTAAGTCGTTAAGACTGTCTTTAATACTATTTTCTATATTCTTTTTCATTCTAATTCTTAATCTTCAATCTTCTCGAACTTTTCTTTTAAAGTTCTTTGAAGGTTCATTTTTGCCTTAGACAAGTTTGATTTGGAAGTTCCTTCACTGATTCCCAATATCTCTGCTATTTCCTTGTGTGTATATTCCTCCATTACATAAAGGTTAAATACTGCACGGTAAGCAGGTGATAAATTTTGAATAGCTTCTATTGCTATTTCAGCTTTTAGTCCTACGAATTGGAGTTCTTCATTCTCAACCATCGGGTCTGACCCGCCGAGTTTGAAATCCTCATCGTTGTCCGTTAATAAAGGGTTCTTCTTGGCTTTTCTGATGTTATCAATTGCTGTATTAGAGACAATCCTTCTCATCCAACCTTCGAACGATCCTTTATAATCGAACGCTTCCAACTTGTCAAAGATCTTAATGAAACCTTCTTGGAGCATTTCTTCTGCGGTATCTCGATCACGAGCGTAGCGCATACAAACACCTAACATCTTACCGTAGAAAAGTTTAAATAACTCTTCTTGCGATCGACGGTCGTTTTTTATACAACCGCTTATTAGTTCCTTTAAATGTTCTTTATTCTCCACATTGATTTCATTCGTTAGACGCGACTCTTTTAACACGGTTGCCTTCGAGTGTTAAGAATTCTTTTAGCAGGGCAAAAAATACCAAAATTTAGACGTTATTCTCTTACAATTATATTAATTTCGTAACTCACTCGATTATAATTAATCAATACTAGACAAAAATGAAAGTAACTGTTGTAGGTGCTGGAAACGTTGGTGCTACTTGTGCGGACGTATTAGCGCACAAAGAGATCGCTAATGAAATCGTTTTGCTTGATATCAAAGAAGGTTTTGCAGAAGGTAAAGCTTTAGATATCTGGGAAACTTCTCCGATCAATCAATATGATTCAAGAACAATTGGATCTACAAATGATTACTCAAAAACGGCAAATTCTGATGTAGTTGTTATTACATCTGGATTACCAAGAAAGCCGGGTATGTCTCGTGACGATTTAATCGCTACGAATGCTGGAATTGTGAAAATGGTAACTGAGAACGTTATTAAGCATTCACCTGACGCAAAAATTATCTGTGTTTCGAATCCATTGGATGTAATGACTTACTGTACGTATTTAACTGCAAAAGTTGATCGTAGTAAAGTTTTCGGAATGGCTGGTGTTTTAGATACTGCTCGTTACCGTTCTTTCTTAGCATTGGAATTGAATGTTTCTCCAAAAGATATCCAAGCGGTATTGATGGGAGGTCACGGAGATACTATGGTGCCTCTTCCTCGTTATACTACTGTTGCTGGTATTCCAGTTACTGAATTAATTTCGAAAGAAAAATTAGACGAAATCATCGAAAGAACGAAGTTCGGAGGTGGAGAAATCGTTAAATTACTTGGAACATCTGCATGGTACGCTCCTGGAGCTGCTGCTGCTCAAATGGTAGAAGCTATCGTTAGAGATCAGAAAAGAGTTTTCCCAGTTTGTACATGGTTAGACGGTGAGTACGGTATGAAAGATATCTTTTTAGGAGTTCCTGTTGTTTTAGGGAAAGACGGAATCGAAAGAATTATCGAACTTGATTTGAACGAAGAAGAAATGGCAATGTTAAAAGAAAGTGCTGAAGCGGTTAAAAACGTGATGTCTGTTCTTGACACCATGAATGTAGACGCTTAAGTCTTAAAAGAAAATATTAAAAGCCCTTCTTGGAATTTCCTTGGAGGGCTTTTTTGGGTTTGTAATTTCGGCTAGATAATTGATTATTATAGATTGACGAATTATAATTTATGAATTCTTTACCTTCCATGCATCTTAATAATATGATTAGAGCCTTACTTTTATTTTTTGCGATTGTTTGTTCATCGATGAGCTATGGACAAGATTCTGTTGTTGTAATAGTTGAAATTCGAAGTGCGACGGAAAACGAAACTGTTCAAAATGTAGCAGCTACAATTGAAATTGGAAGTAAATCATTCTACAAAACGACGAATACGAAGGGTGTCTTTTCTTTTAAAGCGGCTGCCGGAAATGGAATTACATATAAGTTGAACCATACACAGTTTGAATCATCAAA
>JAWUWJ010000046.1:0-14882 GCA_034111925.1 Crocinitomicaceae bacterium | reverse complement strand
GTGATTATTTTTGTAATGAAAGATCAAGGTGTGTTGCCATACAATGGGTTTACACGCTACACAATGCACATTGGATCGGCGATAGAGGTTATACTCTTATCCTTTGCCTTAGCGGATCGAATAAATATTCTTAAAGCTGAGAAGGAAAAATCACAGGCAGAATTGTTGAGCATCTCATTGGAAAACGAGCTGATCATTCGTGAACAAAATGTGATTCTAGAAGACAAAGTTAAAGCACGAACTGCAGAATTGGAGCAATCGAATGTAGAATTAAACGAAACCTACAACGACCTAAAGCAAACCCAATCCAAACTAGTGGAATCTGAAAAAATGGCCTCTTTGGGTCAACTTACAGCGGGGATTGCACATGAGATTAATAACCCTATCAATTTTGTAACCGCGAACGTTGCACCACTTAAACGGGATATTAAAGATCTATTGGAGATTATTGACAAATACGAATCACTCGATCCAAAAAAAGACATTGATGAACAACTTACAGATGTTCGAGCTCTTGCGAAAGAGTTAGAGATTGATTTCTTAAAAACGGAGATTGACGAATTGATTTCTGGAATTGGCGAAGGTGCAGAGCGCACAGCAGAAATCGTGAAGGGATTGAGAAATTTTTCTCGCTTGGATGAAAGTGATATTAAGTTTGCAAATGTCAACGATGGGATTGAGTCCACAATTCGGATTCTCGATAATGAACTCAATGACAATCAAATGAAAATTGTAAGAGATCTTGGCGAATTGGATGCAGTTGAATGTTATCCAGGTAAGCTGAATCAATTGTTCATGAATTTATTGACCAATTCGATTCAGGCGATTAAATCTAAAAAAGGCGTAGAAGGAATTATTGAAATAAAATCAATTCAAACGGAAGAAGGAATTGAGATTCGATTTAAAGACAATGGCATGGGAATGTCTGATGAAATAAAAAATAAAATATTTGAACCCTTCTTCACAACAAAAGACGTTGGTGAAGGCACTGGGCTTGGATTATCCATAGCATATAGTATCATCGAAATGCACAATGGAACCATTAAAGTAGAATCTGAATTAGGTCAGAGCACAGAATTTATTATCCAATTACCATTGAAGCAGAGTTAATTTCTCTATATTGTTAACGCATGAAACAAGCACTGAAAATACCCCTCCTTTACATTGACGATGAGCAAGTGAATCTCTTGGCTTTTCGTGCGAACTTTCGCAGGGATTATGAAGTCTATACGGCAACCTCCGGTGAGGCTGGAAAAAAATTAATCGAAGAACATAATATTAAGATTGTTGTTGCTGATCAGCGCATGCCTAAAATGACTGGAGTCGAATTTTTTGAATGGATTCAAAAAGACCATCCGGATACGATTCGAATTCTTCTTACAGGGTTTACTGATATTTCTGCAGTTATTGATTCTATTAATAAAGGAAAGATTTATTCTTACATCACCAAGCCTTGGGATGAAGCGCATTTGAGACAAACATTTGAAGGTGGAATTGAGCAAAGTTATAGAAACGCCTACAATAGAAATATTGAGGAACGCTACAATCATTTGTTTGAACAATCATCCGATGCTGTCATCACTGTGGATCAAAACAGTAAAATAATTAAGGCCAACGCATCAGCGATCAATCTTTTCGATTATACACTCGAAGAAATTGTGACAATGAAACTTGAAGATTTAATTAAAGACATCAATGCTCCATCTGAATTGCTAAATGCGTCAGGGAAAATGGATCAAGTGATCTATAATAAGTTCCAAAAAAGTCTTACTTGCAAAGTCTCAGTTGCACCTATCAACGTAAATGGAGATTCAGAAGAAGTGATACATGTCATTCTTAAGAAGGCTTAATTAATTGATAATTCATCCTTGATAATTTTCAATTGAAAATTCATCTCCCCTTTAACAACCATTCTATGAAAACTTTAGCTTTTCTATTCATCTTATTAGCGTCCTATTCTTTTGGTCAAACCTATTGGCAGCAAGAAGTAAATTACAAAATTGATGTTGCATTAAATGACGAAGATCATACGCTCACTGCAACCGAAGAATTTGAATACATCAATAATTCTCCAGACGTTTTGACAAGTATTTACATTCACCTCTGGCCAAATGCTTATAAGAATGGTGAAACGGCCTTGGCGAAACAACAATATCGAGGAGGAGAAACGATGTTGAAGTATGGTCCTGAAGAAGTGAAGGGAAACATTAGCGGTTTGAATTTTAAGGTTGATGACGAAAAAGTAAAATGGGATTTTGAAGAATTCAATATAGATATCGCCATCATTGAATTGAATCAACCCCTTCAACCTGGAGGAAAAATAATAGTTTCAACACCTTTTACGGTTAAATTGCCTTCGGGTAAAATTTCGCGTCTTGGACATATTGGCCAATCCTATCAAATAACGCAATGGTACCCTAAACCTGCTGTTTATGATGCGGAGGGATGGCATCAGATGCCGTATTTAAATCAAGGTGAGTTTTATTCAGAATACGGTTCTTTCGATGTTACCATAACGCTCCCGAAAAACTATGTCGTTGGAGCCACAGGTGATTTACAAACACAATCAGAAATTGATTTCCTAAACGACCGCGCTCAAAAAACAGCTTCGAGCATTGAAAATGGAAAAGACTTCATCGAATTTGAAACAACCCCAAAGAAGGGATTTCCAAAATCTTCACCCGATTCAAAAACAATTCAATACACACAATCCAATGTGCATGATTTTGCTTGGTTTGCTGACAAAAGGTACAATGTTCTTAAAAGTGAAGTTCAACTGCCGCATTCGGGCAGAATGGTGACTTCATGGGCAATGTATACAGAAAAGGAAGCGAAACTCTGGAAGAGGGCGAGTGAGTACTTAAACGACGCCATACACTATTACTCACTATGGAACGGAGACTATCCGTACAATAACGTTACTGCAGTTGATGGAACCATTAGTGCTGGTGGTGGAATGGAATACCCTAACGTAACAGTGATCGGTAGGTCTGGAAACGCGCAGCAATTGGAAATTGTCATTGTTCATGAAGTTGGACACAACTGGTTCTATGGTCAATTGGGGTCGAATGAAAGAGTGCATGGGTGGATGGATGAAGGAATGAACACCTTGAACGAAGTTCGCTACATGCAAACAAAATATCCGGACAACACGGCCATGACAGATATGGTGAGGGGAGCCAATTTTCACCTTGAAGATTTGAACCACCATGATTTAAACGATATCCTTTACCGTGCCGTTGCAGGACTTGGTGAAGATCAACCTATTGAAACGCATTCAGCCTGTTTTTCTTCAATGAATTATGGTGTTGTTATGTATCAGAAAACAGGATTGGTATTCTTTTATTTGAAAGACTATTTGGGAGAAGAATTGTTCGACAAATCAATGATGGCGTATTATTCAGAATGGGAATTTAAACATCCTCAACCTGCCGATATGCGAAAATCAATAGAGAAAGCTTCGGGTAAAGATCTTTCTTGGCTGTTTGATGATTTAATTCAAACGACCAACCACATTGATTATAAATTGGAACGTGTTGAGAATAAACGTAAAGACAATGTTTTAACGGTGACAGTTAAAAATGTTGGACAAGTTGATGGACCGATTAAAGTCGATGCATTGAAAGGCGGAGAAGTTATCGAAACAATTTGGATTGAACCGGGAAATAAAAGATCCACGGTATTTTTTAAAGATGAAACAGCGGATGAAGTTCGAATTGATCGAAATAAAGATGTTCCAGAATTGAACCGACAAAACAACATTTGGGTCAAGGACAAAATGTTCCATCGCTTCGAGCCAATCAAAATCGAACTTCTTGGAGGTGATGACGAACCAGAATCTACAAACGTCTTTTGGGGACCTACAATGGCGGGGAATAACTATGATAAATTAATGGCTGGTGTTGTCATTCATAATTATGGCATTCCATTCAATAAATTCAAATTCTTGGTCACTCCAATGTTCTCATTTGGAAGACGAATGATTTCTGGAATTGGCGAATTCAGCTATACAATGCAACCAAAAGCGGGGTTAAAAATGTCTCGATTTGGAGTTTCTGTAAAATCATTCAAAAACGATACAGTCTTCGAACGAAATAAATCATACTACTTAACTGTCGCACCTTATTGGTTGGCAAAAATTGGTTCACGAAAATCAAATGGAGACTTGTCACAGACAATAAAAGTTCAATCTTTATATAGAACAGACAAGCGAGATTCAATTTCTATCAATCGAGTTGGAGCCTATGCAGAATATGAATTAATGATCAACAAAGCCGATCATCAATTCAGTATGAAATTGAGAAATGAATTCATCATGGATCTTGACAATAACGATAAGATGGCCCGACTGCTGCTCGAATCAAAATACAAATTCCGTTACTTGAGAAACAAAATGGAACGATGGATTGAAGTTCGCGCATTTGTTGGCCAACAGTACTTGCGTGATTTCAACCCAGCTCAGAATGGATACCAGTATTCAATGTCAATTGCAGGTCAAGACGGAACACAAGATTTATTTGTTGATGAATATTACTTTGGAAGAAGCGAATTATCAGGAGTTTGGTCCCAGCAGAGAAACGAGAACATGGGAGGATTTAAAAGCACTGTGAACAACTATGGAACAAGTGCATTTATGATGGCAACGGGTAATTTGTATTTCCAACTACCAATTAAACCAGGAATTTTCGGAGCCTTCTTCGATGTTGGAACCTTCCACAATGGAGTTAACTTAAATACCGTTTACAATGCTGGACTAGGCGTTCGTTTAGGCGATATTTTTGGACTGTACTTCCCTATCCCTGGATTAATAAGCCCTCAAATTGAAGACACATTTAAGGACAGCAATGGAAAGATTCAATACAGTCAAATGATTCGATTCACATTGAAATTCAACGTTTTCAGTAAGCCCTTGAACCTTTCTAGCTTGTTGGGTTAAACCTCGACTTACGAGTTCAACTTATTGATCTTAAAGCGAACACCTCCATATTCTAATCCTCGGAACATTCGAATAAAGAAATTGATGAATTTTCCAGGTCGGACAATTTTGATTCCAAACTTGGAAACATCTTTATCTCGCGTCTCAATATAAGTCGCACGGCCTTCTGGGGTATGTAAGTGTGAATATGCAATTGCAACTTTCCATGCTTCATCTCGAGCGAAATCCATCGCAAATTTTGCAATCTTCTCGTCTACTCCACCCAAAATCCAATCGATTGGTTTAAGCGGCCAAAATATAGACGACAATTGATCTTGAACCTCATTAACCAGTGATCCAAGAACCACATTGATCTTATCAAAATCATCCTTAATAGAATCAATATCAATGCGTTGGACTTCACTCGCCGCGATACCCAAATCCAAACTAATGTGTGCATTCATTCCAACAAATAAATGCTGTATCACCAATGGACTCCACCAGCGCGCAGAATCAAAAGCGATCTTCCAAGAAGTTGAACATTTTTCACCATTTTGATATTGGTGGTGTGCCAAAAGATATCGGCTGGCAAAAATCACATCAAGCTTTTCCATACGAGGATTGTCGTCGAAATAACCTTCCTCTACTTTATCCTTTACGGCTACAGTTACGCGTTTGTAGAGCGCAGCAAAATATCCCATTCGACTTTTCTTCTGAAGTGAATCTTGGATGATTACATCGAGTTGTTCGATTACTTGATCGATGTTTGTAGGGAGTACAAATTCTGTGGAGCTCATTATTAAAAATATGAATTATTAATTGATAATTCGCAATTCGTCTACTCGTACTCAGAAAGTTCCAACCAGCGCATTTCCTTATCTCCTAAATCAGCGACAACTTTAGAAAGACGTTCACCTGCTTTCATAAGATCTTCGTTGCTTGCCGATTCATCAGAAAGTACAGTTGTCATTTCCGCTTTTTCCTTTTCAAGGTTTTCCATATCCTTTTCAAGTCCTTCAAATTCTTGACGTTCTTTAAACGATAATTTCTTTTTCTCCTTAGGTGGTTCCGGCTTTTTCTCAACCACTTTCACCTCTTCTTTGGCGTATTTATTTGCGTCTTTACCTTCCTTAAGTACATTCTTTCTGTACTCCGTATAGTTTCCAAGAATGTCACTGATTTCACCTTCGCCTTTAAAAACGAACATGTGATCCACCATTTTATCCATGAAGTATCTATCGTGAGAAACAACGATTAAACAACCTTGGAAGCTTCTCAAATAATCCTCAAGAACGCTCATTACAAAAATATCGAGATCATTTGTTGGCTCATCGAGAATTAAGAAGTTCGGGTTTTTCATTAAAACCGTCATCAATTTCAATCTACGTTTCTCACCTCCACTCAACTTAGAAACGAAATTGTAATGCATGTCTCTGTTGAACAAGAACTTCTCTAAGAACTGTGCAGCTCCCATTTCACGTCCTTTTTCCAATGGAATAAATTCGGCGATGTCACGAATCACATCGATGACTTTTTGATCCTCTTTGGCTTCCAATAGTTGTTGGTCGTAATAACCAAAAACGACTGTTTCACCGGTAACTACTTTTCCTTTATCGGTAGGCTCAAGGCCCATAATCATATTTAGGAAAGTCGATTTCCCAGTTCCATTGTTTCCAACGATTCCAATTCGTTCTTGTCTTTTAAAAACGTAAGAAAGTTCATTTAAAATCTTAGTATCACCAAATGCTTTTCCGATCTTATGCAGCTCAAGAATCTTTGTTCCCAAACGCTCCATTTTCACTGGAATGTCCAATTCAGATCGATCTACATGTTGCTTTGCAACTTTCTTCACATCGTGAAAAGCTTCAATCCTAGCCTTCTGTTTCGTCCCTCTCGCTTTTGGCTGCTTGCGCATCCAATCTAACTCCTTACGGAATTGATTCTTTGCTTTGCCAATTGTCGTATCTCGATTCTCATTTCGCTCGGCTTTCTTCTCCAGGTAATACGAAAAGTTTCCTTTGTATTTATAAATCGTTTTGTCTTCCAATTCAAGAATCGTGTCGCAAACAACCTCTAAGAAATAACGATCGTGAGTTACCATCAAAATCGTACACTTCGACTTAGAAAGGTACGATTCCAACCATTCGATCATGTCCAAATCCAAGTGATTGGTCGGCTCGTCAAGAATTAAAAATTCAGGTTCTGCAATTAGAACTTTCGCAAGAGCAACCCGTTTCTTTTGTCCACCGGACAAGGTACTAATCAGTTTATGCGTATCGACTAGTTTAAGAACAGAAAGAATTTGATCTACTCGAACTTCAACATCCCAAGCATTTAACTCTGTGATTGCCTCAAAAGAAGCTGCGATAAGGTCTTCATCCTCCAAGCGCATCGCTCGGTTGTAATCCTTAACGGCTTTTAGTTCTGGCAAATCATGTGCGAAAACCTCTTCCAAAATTGTATTGGATTCATCTAGGTTTTCACCTTGTTCCATAAATGCAATTCGAAGGTCTTTTCTAAAAACAATTCTTCCAGAATCAATAGATTCTTGACCCAAGAGACACTTAAGAAGCGTCGTTTTTCCACTTCCATTTTTGGCAACTATTGCTGCTTTTTGGCCTTGTTCAATTCCGAATGTCAAATCCTCAAAGAGGTATCTGTCACCGAATGATTTAGTACATTCTTCTACTGAAAGGAAATTCATATTTTAACGTAAACGATCGAGTGAATCCAGCAATTTTTTGTCTCGCTTAATTCCGATGTTCGCTAGAAATGAAAATGGGAACCCAATGATGAAAAGCCAATAACCTAGACCCATTTCACGGCTTGTAGTTTTACCTTCAACCAATCCATCTCCCCAAATTGAAAGAAAAAAGATTGCGGTTAAACTAAGGAAATAAAGGAAAAATACGGTTCTCCCCAATTTGAATTGTCGATTTACATTTTTGTAAGCCATCAAGCAAATGAAAGTCAAAAGAACTAGAGAAATCATACCGATAAACAATGGAAAGGTTGATGTTCCTAGTATTGCTCCATTTGATACAGAATATTCTGTTATACCCCATGAACTAAACGTGAATCGGGATGTTTCATTAACAAAGCTAAACAATGGACTTCCAATGGCTACAATAGAAACGAGGATCATAACAATCCCTAAATAAATGGTTTGAACACGTTGTATCATTACTCAAATTTGAAGACCAAAGATACTGCTTTTACTGGAAGTGAGAGAAGACTTTCAAATTGATTTCCGTGTAAAATTCAGATTGTTTCCCGCTTGGATTTACAAATCATCGTCCAACAAATCGATAGCGTCCTGATTAATTTTACTTTTCACGATTCGCGTGACTATTTTGTAATTTTCTGGACTCATGCTTGAAGAAGGGAAAAAGTAGTCCGTTTCTCCATTCAATAAAATAAATTCAGCAGACATTTGACATTGGGTAAAGTTGCTCCACTGCTCTGAGCTTATATTCCCATCCTCTAAAAGCGTAATGGAGTCTTCAGTTAATTGAATCTTCATCGATTGCACTTGAGATTGTTCGTCAAGCTTTTTAACAACCTCTTTTTTCCATTTCCCGATCTTGTAGATCATCATTAAATAATCCACCCAAACAATAAGGAAAACGACCCACGACAATAGCACAATCATTGGATATATAGCGTGTCCACTGGCTGTGATTATCGGCATTAGAATAGATATTACAAGCGCAGCAATAAATCGAATTTTCGTTTTTGGCCCAATTAGATAACTGTCCTCATAGTTATTGAAATACATGGATTCAAACGCTTTCCGATCAAATTTTATGTTTATTTCTTGAATCATAAATCAATTTAATCACAGCCTCCACAACTGCTGCAACTACTACAACTGCTACATCCACTGTCATGGAAACTATTCCAAAGTCCCCAAGCCATATCCAATTCGCTTGAACAACTATTGTTAGCTGACGCAGCTGCCATTAAAGAATCGAACTCAACTTTCAACTTAGAATTAATTTCGTTCAGTACATCTGATTGAAAGTTCTCCAATAGAATAATACAACCGCCAATATTTGAAACCAAATCTGCAGCTTGTAATTTATTTGTTCGTTGTAATTTATGTAGCTCCTTCTCTAGTTGGGCTATTTCACTTAAAAGCATTTCACGCATTTTCTTCCCTTGCGAATTCAATAGTCGAATTCCAAGGAATTGAAAAAGGAAAAAAGTATTGAAATAAGAATTTAAACGCGGCTGTTTTATGAATGCTTCAGTTTTGAACCACCTGTCACTGTTACTATTTTCATAACCAACTTTCACCAAGCTGCTCATCATCATTTTAATTCGACTATTTTTCAAGTAAGGACTTAGAAACACACCTTCATGAGGCAAAAACTGATACCCCTTAAAAGAATCTCCTACAATTATATATTTCAGCGTTCTTGGGCGATCTCTTCCAGATCTTACATTTTCCGAATGTGTTTGAAAAACTCCCTTCATTAAAAGATCAAAACAAGTGGCTTTGAGTAAATCGCCACGGGACGATTTCCGAGGATACAGAATTAGAAATGCCTCGGCTGGAGTGAAATATTGTAAGTTCTTCATTAACGTTTTCTCTTTTTCGGAAACACCCAACTTCTATGCATATTTACGCGTACAAAATTTATTTCCCCGAACCTTATTTTATTTGATGGCCAAATATCCTTTGGAAGCTCTTCATTAAAAATTTCAATATACCGTGTTTTCAACATTTCATAGCAGTTGGTGTATTTCGTTCTCTCCTCACCACCTCCTTTGGTAGGCCCATGGTGAATTTCCCTCCCAATTAATGGCATAAACTCTTTCCAATAAGACTGCGTATATAGCAAATGTAAATGCCAAGCTTGATCAACGGCATCCGAAGGTGTTAGCGGATGATGTGAGATGCAAATCAAAAAGATGAATTTTTTATACTCGGCAATGGTCCGAATTGAAAACTCTAATTTCCAGTTGTTATCCCTGGCCAATCTTTCAGAAAAGGGAAACGCTGAATGCTCATCGTCAATCTCAAAAGAGTCAATTAAATTCCACAATTCCGTTTCCGATTCGGTCATATTCCTAAAGATAATAAAGCGATCTAAGTCAACTCATCACATTGCTTTAATTTAGATTTAAAGAATGAACAAATCTCACATTAAATATTTATTAGAATAGTTAGCGTTTAATAACCTTATAAAAAATAAAACCTAATTTAGGGCTTACGAAAATGTCTATTATGAAAAATCTCCTTGTACTGTCAATTATAGTTGGATCGTTATTGGTCCTTGTAGGATGTGGTGTTTCTGGTAAATACCATACCAACTCAACACGTACTTCTTATGCTGTGAATGAGGCTCCTTTAAAGCTTAAGGCATTCGGAAAAGCGAGATGGACGCATTATGACATGACCACTTCAACGGCATATATGTATTATGAAGACGTTAAGTACAAAAAGAAAGATGACACTCTTTATTTAAGACGAAGAGCTATTTATGGCGATTCTACCATTCAAAGAAAAGAATTTGTTCCTGCTTACTTAATTAAAGGCGATACGCTTGAGTCTATTGATTGGGATTTACGCTACGTGAAAGGGAAATAATAAATCATCGTCCAACAAATCGATAGCATTCGGTTTAATTTTTCACCTTAAGACTATGCGACACATTCAAAGAATTTTATTCTTTATTATAATTTTATTATTCTGCTCAAATCAAGGTTTTAGCCAAGATAAACGGAGTACAAAACTCATTCGAGAAATTGAGAAAATGGATGAGAGTTTCGATAAAATGGCTGAATTCACAAGATATCAGATTTTGAAACTTAACAATGGATATTTGGTTTGTGGAACATTAAGCAATCGGATTGAGGTATATTTTTATGATTCTGAATTAAATACTATTAAAGAAACCTTTTATAATTCTATCCGTGAGAAGCAAGCTGTTACGAAAATTGCTAATACTGAATATGGTTATCGAATTGACCTCTTGAATGGGTTTTTAAAACTTGATTTCGATGGAAATAAGATTGAATTAAAAGAATGGACTACCGAAACATTATTCCTTACTCTGGAAAAAGTGAATAATACTGGATTGGAGCATTATGTACCTTATTCACCTGGGATTATCATTGGTATAGAGAATACCATTGAAGTTAAAGACATAATGATAGAAATTATGTGGAAGACACAGTCTTTAACAGTTGGCGTTATGGGGCAGAAAACACAATATAATGGAAGCCCAATAATTAGGGGTTTTACTAAAAGTTTGAGTGGCGATGGCCCTGACACATATGAATTAATTTGGGAAAAGGAATTAGATATAACTGATGTTGCTAGTGTTAAATGGTACAAAATTGATGAAGAAACAATTTATTTAAGCTTATCGGGCCCAATTGCGGGGAAAAAAAAGGATGAAGCCAAGTTTTGTACACAGATATTGAAAGTTAACCCAAGAACAGGTGATATCGAATTTAAAAAGGAATTAAAAACCCAAGAGAATTTAACATTTGGCCCCGCAAATCTTGCTTTCGATAAAATGGGGGATATTTTCGCAATAGGAAATTATTGTGAATCTTCAAGCTTGAAAAATGGAGTAGCAAATACTATGGATGGATGGTATGCGATAAAGTTATCATCAGAAGGAATTGAGTTAGCTGCTAGAACATTTAAGTTTGAGCTGCATGTGCCGAAGAAATTTAGCGGAAAGGAGTTTTCTAATTTTAAGGATGAATCAACATGTATTGCACTTAATTATATTGCTATCGATAGCGCTGGACATATTTGTATTGCTGGCGAAAATATCCGGAGGACTTTTATGAGGATTCAAGGTGGCTATGAGAGACCCCAATTAGAAGCAGGCCAAGTCTATGGTATTAGTTATTTTGAACTGGATATAAACCTAGAGCTGGTAAAAAATAATTATTTCCCGCAGTTATATACTGACAGGGAATTCAAACAAGGAAAGAAGTATCCTGCTGTGTTTCAAAGTTTATTTGTTATGTCATGTGGCATTAGCCAAAAGAATTTAGGTTACATACCAAATTGTAAGGTTGAAGACTTTCAATTTAACGAGGCTAAAAAGCAAATTCTATTTCAGCAAGATATTGCCAAAGAAACAGAATGGAATGCAATGACTTTGGTTGGGGAGAATAAGGGGAAGACTAGAATAATTAATACTCCTAATTCCAACACAGGCGATGTTATTATAAACTTTTTAAATAATGACGGCAAAGTGGTAACGTTTACTTCTTCAATTACGAGCCATAATTTGCAATTTAATTGAATATTGTTACCTAGATCTAAAAAAAACCAGGTCTGTTTTACCAATTTGTTCCGGCGTACTTAATTAAAGGTGATACGCTTGAGTCTATTGACTGGGATTTGCGTTACGTGAAGGCGAAATAATAAATTAATTCTCTACGATTCGATTCGTATTCCCAACTTTTGGACATTTACGGAGAGGAATAACTTCCGCTTCGCTAGGTCTTAGTGCCATTATTTATTTTCTTCCAAAACAAATGCCCTACGCAAAGTGCCAACATTGGAAATGGAAGAGTAAGCAATTGTTCATGTATTCTCGGATCATTTGAGAAAGCACCAAAAACAATATTAACAACGCTTACACTACCGAAGAACCAAAAGATGAGACTATTGGCATTATTGTAGAAAAACTTGCTCAATACAAACATCCCAATCGAAGTTATTATTATAAATAGTATCACTTCAATCTATCGTTTTAAACAAATTCATCCTGTTTTTATACCTTTTAAAAAATTTAATTTGTATCGGACTAGACATGAGAAATTCCAGTTTATTAAAACCTCCAGAACATTGAATCAACTCAATCAACGATCCTGCTGTTGTGAAGCAAATAGAAATCTAAAATTGTAATTGCGGCCATTGCTTCAACGATTGCGACCGCTCTTGGAACAACACAAGGATCGTGTCGGCCTTTGCCTTGCATTTCAACAATTTCATCCTTTGAATTAAGCGTTTGTTGCTTTTGAATCAAGGTTGCAACAGGCTTGAATGCAATTCTCATATTGATTGGCATGCCATTCGAAATCCCACCTTGAATTCCACCTGAATGGTTCGTTTGCGTGCTTCCGTCTTCGTTGAATAAATCGTTGTGTTCCGATCCTTTCATTTCGACGCAATCAAATCCGCTTCCGTATTCAAAGCCTTTCACTGCATTGATGGACAACATCGCTTTGCCAAGATCGGCGTGGAGTTTGTCGAAAACGGGTTCGCCCAACCCTGGAGGAACATGATTGATTTCACAAACAATACTTCCTCCAATTGTGTCGCCGTCCTTCTTTATTTCTTTGATCAAAGATTCCATTTTTGCGGCATCTTCAACATTTGGACATCGAACGATATTGTTGTCAATTTCATTGTAATCAACCTCGCCTGTTAATTTCACAGACCCAACTTGATCTACATATGCAACAATGTCGATTCCTTTAAGTTCTAATATTTGTTTGGCAATTGCCCCAGCTACAACACGGCATGCTGTTTCTCGAGCCGATGACCTCCCTCCTCCTCTATAGTCACGGTTTCCGTACTTTTTATCATAAGTAAAATCGGCATGAGATGGACGGTAAACGTCTTTAATATGATCGTAATCTTTTGACTTTTGATCGTCGTTTGGAATAATGAAACCAATCGAAGTTCCAGTCGTTTTGCCTTCAAACAATCCCGATAAAATTTGAACTTTATCCGACTCTTTTCGTTGCGTTACAATTTCAGACTGCCCAGGCTTTCGTCTATCTAAATCTTCTTGAATCGCATCCAAATCAATTGAAAAATTCGACGGAACGCCATCTATAACGCCCCCAATGGCAATCCCGTGAGATTCACCGAAGGTAGAGAGTTTGAATATGGTTCCGTATGTTGAGGACATTGTTCGAATTTAGAATTTAGATGTTAGAATTTAGATATTAGATATTAGATATTAGATATTAGAAGTTAGACTTCCCGAAGGTTTGGACGATCGAAAAATCTAACATTCGAAAAATCGAAATATCAAGCGCTAGCTACAAATTGTTTCTTTCGTTACTTGAAGGATCTTTCTTACTTCTTCCATCGTTGGCGCTTCTGCATAAGTTCTAAGAACAGGCTCCGTTCCAGAAGGACGAATCATGACCCATCTGTTTTCATCAAAGAAATACTTGAATCCGTCAATAGTTCCTACTTCTTTCACCTGGTATTCACCAAAACTCTTGTAATGATCCGCTTTACAGTTTGCAACGATTTTCTGTTTCAATTCTTCTGTAATGTGTAAATCGCTTCTTTCAAATTTAAAAGGGCCAACAATTTCATAAACTTCACGAATCAAGTCGTCCAATGTCTTCCCTGATTTCGCCATGAATTCCCAGATGATTAATCCCATCCAAATTCCATCACGTTCAGGAATGTGTCCTTTCGTAGCAATTCCACCTGATTCTTCACCTCCAACAAGCACGTCTTCTTCAATCATAATGCTCGCGATGTACTTGAATCCAATCTTCACAACTTCGCTTTCCAAACCGTAATGATCTGCCATCACTTTAACTCTAGGAGTTGTACTGAAAGCTGTTGCTACCTTACCTGTCATTCCTTTGTAATGTTTCAAATAATGAATCAATAAAAGTATGATGTGGTGGGAATCGATGAATTCACCTGATCCGTTGTACAAACCAATTCTATCGGCATCACCATCTGTTGCTAAGGCGCAATCTATATCTCCTCTTTCTTTAATGAAAGCTTCTAATTCTTGTAAATTCTTTGCAATCGGCTCTGGAGCCTGACCCATAAAAGAAGGATTGTCTTCACAGTGCAAGAAATGCGTGTTTGGAAGCAAACGTTTCAATGCATTCTGACCTGATCCGTACATTGCATCGTATGCCAAAACCAATCCTGATTTTTCAATCGCTTCAAGGTCAAAGTTCGCTTTTGCATGATCAACATACATTGTTTCCAAATCAATCACTT
>JAWUWJ010000045.1:0-36064 GCA_034111925.1 Crocinitomicaceae bacterium | reverse complement strand
GCAGCCTTGGAAGAATACAAAGATAACAGTGAAAGGTTTGATGAATTGGAGAAAAGTTTTTCCGATTGCATTAAGTCTGAATAGAATGCGCTGAAAAATTTCTATACCCTATTTTGGTTAATCCTAGGTAGGATTTTTTTGATAGTAGGTTTACGTCTCTAGGTTTAAAACTATCTTGACTTTGTTTTTAAATCCTTTTTATTCAATTTTACGATATGAATCTATTACAGGAAATTGAAGGGATGGATATCTACCTCCTTGATCAATTAATGAAAGGCAATTTTACCGAGAATCAACGAATCTTGGATGCTGGTTGTGGAACCGGCAGAAACCTGAAGTTCTTCCTGAAGAAGCAATTCAAATGTGTTGGTATCGACCCGAACGAGAATGTAATCTCAAATTTGAAATTAATTTTTCCTGATCATAAGAATCAATTCGTCAACTCGAGTATTGAAGATTTCAAGGATCCAGATGGATACGATGCTATAATTTGTAACGCTGTCTTACATTTCGCTGCGGATCACGATCATTTTGATGAGATGTTTGACAAGCTAATTCACTTACTAAAGCCAAAAGGAGTGTTATTCATCAGAATGACATCAGATATTGGTTTAAGTTTGAATAATTCATCAGAAAGTGGAGTATATCAATTGCCCGATTTGAGTTTTAGGTACCTTATTACTGAAAAAAGGATCAGTGAACTGTTAAGTCAATATCCCATTCAACTTAAGGATCCTATTAAAACGGTCAACGTAAACAACCTGAGATGCATGACAACGTTGATGATGGCAAAGCTTTAAATTATCAAATGCTTAGAACTATAATTCGAATTGAATGTAGTTTTTGATGAACGTTAATCTATGTGTTCTTTTTACCAATATCCAAGCTAAAAGTAAAAGTACTTCCAACCCCCAATGTACTTCTTACACTGATAGTTTGGTTATGAGCTTCGATAAAATGTTTGGCAATTGCTAGTCCAATTCCTGAACCACCCTGATTTCGAGCTCTACTCTTTTCAACTCGGTAGAAGCGTTCGAATAGTCTTGGAAGATCTTCGTCCGCGATTCCAGGGCCGTCATCCGAAACTTCAACTGTTACAATATTATCCATTAGATAAAAACGCACTTGAGTTTCTCCACCATCATTTCCGTAATGAATTGAATTATTGATGAGATTCATAAGCACTTGACCAATCTTAACTTTATCGGCACTTACGAATACAGGATCGAAATCTTTCGCGAATCCTAGTATTATATTTTTTTCCTTGGCTTTAATTTCGAGTTCTTCAAATACGTCTTTAACAAGCTCTTTGATATCAAAACGCGTCATTTCTATGAGCAAATCACTTACTTCTAACTTTGCCAAGTGATCCAGGTCATTCAGAATATTCGTCATTCTATCGGTAGCTTTAGAGGCTCTTTCTAAAAATGCCCTGTTCACATTCTCATCTTCAAGTCCGCCATCCAATAGTGTTAGAATATACCCTTGAATAGAGAAGACAGGAGTTTTTAATTCATGCGCGATATTACCAATGAATTCACGTCTAAACTCTTCTTGTTCTTTTAGTTTTAGAATTTCAGAGTTTTTTTCATCTGTCCATTGTTCTGTATCTACTTCAGCTCTTTCTATTACATCATCTAAAATACTAAAGGATTGATTTGTATCATTGTTAATCTTTCCTTTTCGAATGGATCGATAAAGAATCTTAAGCTTCTCAGTAATGAATCTTTTAATGAAGAAGTAGAATACGACATAGGAGACAGTCCCACTAATAGCTGGTAAAATGAAAAGCCAGATAGGATCAAAATCAACGATTGTATTCAAGAAAAGTAAGGATACAAGGGTAGTGAGAAAGAGAATTAGGCTTCCTGCAATAAGTATATGAAATGGTTTGAGATTTTTCAAAATTCGTTAAACGTGTATCCTACTCCTTTTATAGTGCGAATATAGTTATTCCCTAACTTCTCTCGTAATTTTCGGATGTGTACGTCTATCGTTCTTTCACCGACTATTGCGCCATCTCCCCAAACAATATTAAGAATCTGATCACGATTAAACACTTTGCCTGGTTTGCTCGCAAGTAATTCCAATAGCTCAAATTCCTTTTTAGGTAAAGAGATCTTACTTCCCTTAAGATCGACTAAGAACTTTTCTCTATCTATCTGAATGTCGGAACGGTCTTTCTTTACAGCCGTTTCAGAAACGCGTCTTAATAAGGACTCTACCTTACTTGCTAGAAGCCTCGGTCGAATTGGCTTTGTTATGTAATCATCAGCTCCAGCTTCAAGTCCAGCAATTTGAGAATAGTCTTCAGATCTTGAGGTTAAAAATGCTATTACCGGTTGATCTATTTGAAAGTCCTTTCGAATAATTTGACAGGCCTCTATACCATCAATGTTAGGCATCATCACATCGAGTATGATTAGGTCGGGAGCTATATCTTTTGCGAGCCTAATTCCCTCCTTTCCATTGTCAGCAGTAAATACTTTATATCCCTCTTTTTTAAGCGTGTATGATAGGAATTCTAGTATATCGTGCTCGTCGTCTACAAGGAGTAACGTGTATGCGTTTTTGGCAAATGTCATGTTCAGTTATCTTTGAAACAAAGTTATGCAGGTGTACTTAAACAAGGGTTACAGAAGCTTTACACTTAAGTTAATTTTTTATACTGAATATTACTATAAGGTTATGTAATCATCGAAAATGACGTTAAAATCTCTCTCATTTGTTATCATTCTCTTAATCTAGTAACATACAGTTAATACATAATTGACGGAATCTTAAGTCTAAATAAAGGTTCAAATTACTTTCTCTCCTGATATTTGCAGTGTACAAAAACAAAAACACACACAGATGAAATTAAACAGTATGAAATTCGGAATGATGGTTCTCGCAGCATCATTGACAGTAGGGACGATTTCTTGTAACAGAAAAGGATGCACTGATCCTTTAGCAAACAACTACAGTGATAAAGCTAAGAAAGATGACGGTAATTGTACATACGATCCAGGTACTAATGAGAATGTAGTAAAGACTGGTTTTATAACGGCAAATGAAACTTGGACCTCTGATAATATTTATCAATTGGATGGTAAAGTGATTGTAAACAGTGGAGTTACTTTAACTATCGAAGCAGGAACAATTATAAAAGGAGCCGAAGGTACTGGTACGTTAGCATCAGCATTGGTGATTGCGCAAGGAGGTAAAATCAATTCTTGTGGTACAGCAACTCAACCAATTATTTTCACTTCAGTTCTTGACGACATTGCTGTAGGAGAATTGACAGGAACAAATTTAACTGAAACAGATCAAGGCTTGTGGGGAGGAATTCTGATTATGGGTTACGCTCCGATTTCTTCGGCAGATGGAGATGTTCTTTCTCAAATTGAAGGGATTCCTGCTAGTGAAAGTTACGGTGCATTTGGAGGGTCTGATGCAGCTGATAATTCAGGAACGATGTGTTACGTTTCAATTCGTCATGGTGGTGCTTTGATTGGATCTGGAAATGAAATCAATGGATTAACACTTGGTGGTGTTGGAACTGGAACTTCTATTTCAAACATTGAAGTTGTTTCTAACCTTGATGATGGAATTGAATTCTTCGGCGGAACGGTTAATGTTTCCAACATTCTTGTTGGATTCCATGGAGATGATGGGCTTGATGTTGATATGAACTACTCTGGAACTGTAAATAACTTTGTTGTGATCAATGGAACGAATTCAGATGAAGGATTGGAAATTGACGGACCAGAAGGGGCAACGAATACGAATGGATTGTTTACTCTATCGAACGGATCTGTATATACTTATGGTGGAACTGATGCCAACGGAGATTTCAAATCTAAGGCTCAAGGAATTATTACGAATGTTTCTTTCGGTAACGCTAAGATTCGTGCTTCTTATCAAAATGTTTGTGTTGATCCTAAAGATGATTCTTTCACAAACTTAACCGATGTTTCTCCAACGTTAATATTCACAGGATCTACTTTTTCTGGAGTAGAAGTTTATACAGGATCTGACGACGGAGCAACTCCGCCAGTAGATTGTACTGTATTCCCAGCAGATCAAACTGCAGCTGAAGGAGCAATGATTTCAACGACTGCAACAGGAGCAGATGCTTCTGGTTTTGCTGCTTGGACATGGGCTGGTCTTAATGGAAAACTATAAAAAAAACTACTGCGTTTTTACAACGCAAAGAACTCAATTGTCTGTCGGTTTTTCCGGTAGACAATTTTGTAGTTACAATTTTATTTAAATAATCTATCCTATGTTTAAGAGTTTTTTAAGCTTTATTTTTGTTTTTTTTGTGAGTAATTTGATCTTTGGTCAAGGAACGATTACAGGAACTGTTACGGACGTTAAAACTGGTTCTCCCTTGGCTTTTGCAAAAGTCAAAGTTGAAGGTCTAAATGCTGGTGCCAATACAGATTTCGATGGGAACTATTCGATTAAACTTGCTCCTGGTGCGTATACCCTTATATTCTCTGAATCAAATGGTGGATATATTAATGTAAAGAAAGAAGTTGTCTTAACAACTGAGCCAGTAACGCTCGACGTTGTACTTTCGCAGGATAAGACGATGACGATCAAGGCGATGACAGTTATAGGTATTGTAAGTCCTAAAACTGTTCAAGGAAATGACGAAGTAAGAATGAAAGGAACTGTAAGTTCGGATGGTCTTTCTGGTGATCAAATAGCTGAGCAAGGTGGAAGTACAGTAAGTGATGCAATTCAATCTGTTCCTGGTATTTCAATCGAAGATGGGAAAAATATTTACGTTCGTGGACTAGGTGACCGTTATACTAAAACCTTATTGAATGGAATGGAGATTCCTGGATTGGATCCAGACCGAAATTCAGTACAACTGGATATTTTTCCAGCAACCTTAATTGATAATATTACTATTTATAAATCCTTTGCTCCTAATTTGACAGGAGATTTCACAGGTGGGTTGGTTGATATATCAACAAAAGACTATCCAAGCAAAAAGACAATCTATGCGAAACTCGGATTGGGATTCAATACAAAGACGACTTTCAATTCAGAATACCTTACGTACAAAGGTGGTGCATTCGACTTTCTTGGATTTGATGACGGAACGAGAGCTCTTCCAGTAAGAACAACCGATGTTTTTGCGAGTCCAATTACGGGTGACCCAAAACTTGAATCGATGACACGATCTTTTGGGAATGTTATGGCTCCTCAAGCTGGAATGGCATTTTTGGATCAGAATTACTCGTTCTCTTACGGTGACAAAATTAAAATTGATACTACGAAATTTAAAAAACTTGAATACGGTTATAATTTCGCGTTGAATTATAGAAACTCAAATCGCTACTATGATGACATCCAGTTTTCGGAGTATAGAAAAGAGTATGACGGCAATGGAGAACCTCTTACGGATCTTGTGAGATGGAGACAGTTGGATGGTGAGTTAGCGGAAAATAATGTTCTTTTAACGGGATTAATTAGTCAGGGGTTGAAGTTCAAAAGATCGAAACTTTCACTGGTTCTATTCCATACGCAAAATGGAAACTCTTCCTCTTCAATAACCTCTGAAGAAAATTTTGAACAGAATCCAGGAACCTTAGTAAAGCAAAACATACAATACTCTCAACGGTCAGTAACGAATGCAAATTTATCTGGGAAACATTATTTGGACAAAGAGAGGGCTTGGAAATTGGAATGGAAAGCAAGTCCAACGTTTTCAAGAATAAGTGATCCTGATATGCGCACCACGGCGCTTGAACTTTTAGATGAAACGGATGCAAATGGCGAAGCGGTTTATGCTTTCTCGCCTGGTATTGGATCAGAAATAAGAAGAACGTGGAGAGAGTTAAGAGAATATAATGTTGGCGGGCGTTTTGATATAAGTAGAAAGCTAGCGTCAAAAGATTCGCTTAAGGACAATCATGAAATTTCATTTGGAGGTCTGAATACATTCAAAACTAGAAGCTTTGAGGTGAATGATTACTACTTTAATCTTGAGAATTCTTTGGAGTTCAGTGGTGATCCAGATTGGTACTTCCAAGATGAAAATATTTGGACACCCGAATCGGATATAGGAACTTTTGCATCCGGTCAAGCGGAGCCGACCAACACTTTTAATGCGGCACAAAATGTTACTGGATTGTATGCAATGCATGTTCTTCCTGTTACTCAAAAACTAAAAGCGACATACGGAGCTCGAGTTGAAAAAGTAACAAACTGGTATACGGGTCAGAATAACAGTGGAACAGTTATTTATGACAATGAAGTAGTTTTGGATGAATGGAATGTTTTGCCATCGGTCAATTTGGTTTATCAAATGAAAAGGGATGGTGATTCAACGCACAATAAACGAACGACAAACTTTAGAGGTGCTTATTTCATGACATTAGCGCGGCCTTCATTCAAGGAAAAATCAATTGCACAGATTTACGATCCTATTCAAGGACGTGTGTTTAATGGGAACATTGACCTCCAGCAAACAACAGTGCAAAATATAGATGTAAGGTGGGAACATTTCTTTGGGAATGTAGAGCTTGTCTCTGCTAGTGCATTTTACAAACGTTTCAATAACCCAATCGAATTGGTCGCATTTAATTCAGCGCCTAACGAAGTTCAACCTTTGAATGCGGGAACTGCAGATGTTTTAGGGTTTGAAGTTGAATTAAGAAAATCATTGATTTTTGACGAAAAGCGTCAGGAAAAAATGAATGTGATTTTAGGAACCAACTTTACCTATGTAAAATCAAGAATTGACATGAGAGAAGTTGACATCACTACTGGAGCAACAACGTTAACAGAAAAAGAAATTAGAGAAGCGAATGCGAGAGAAGGTGAAACAATAGGAAACTTTAGACCAATGAACGGTCAATCTCCTTTTATCGTAAATGCCTTCCTTACTTATAAAGACTCATTGGGTTGGACAGTTAACGTGAGTTACAACGTTCAAGGAAAGAAACTTGCTATAATTGGTATTGGAAGTTTACCTGATGTTTATGAGCAGGCGTTTCATAGTTTAAACCTTAAGGCTTCAAAGACTTTTGGAAGTAACGGAAACTGGAAAGGAAGTTTAACAGCGAATAATTTACTGATGAGTGTTAGACAAAAGCACTACGAATCTTTTGGTGCCGATAGTAAGATTTATGATTATTACAATCGAGGCATGACAATCAGCGGTTCGGTTTCATATCTTCTTGTTGGTGATAAGGAAAATAAAAGCAAGAAAGTCAATAAAAGAAAAGACAAGAAAAAGATCTAATCAATTTAGCATTCAAAAAAAAGGACTTCATTTGAAGTCCTTTTTTTGTTATAATTCATTGAACTTGTATCCAATGCCTTTTACAGTTTGTATATAAGTGTCTCCTATTTTTTCTCTAAGTTTTCGGATGTGTACATCAATTGTTCTGTTTCCAACCACTATATCCTTTCCCCAGACCGTATCCAAGATCAAGTCACGTTCAAAGACCTTTCCAGGTTTAGAAACGAGTAGCGCCAATAATTCGAACTCTTTTCGTGGTAGTTGAATGTCCTTTCCATCTTTAATAACAACATATCGTTCTCTGTCTATTATTATACTCGATGAATCGACTAAAGCGTCCGTTTTATCTTGATTTCTAGACTCGTCTCTTCGAAGTATTGCCTTAATACGACTAATGAGAACTTTTGGTTTAATTGGTTTGGCTACATAATCATCACCTCCGGCATCAAAACCAGCAATTTGACTATAGTCTTCACTCCGCGCGGTAAGAAAGCAGATTCGAATGTTTTCTGTATTGGGTAAAAGTCGAATTTGCTCGCAGACTTCAATTCCATCCATCTCGGGCATCATGACATCCAATACAATTAAATCCGGGGTGTGTTTCTCAGCCATTTTGATTCCTTCCTTGCCATTTGAAGCTTGCAAAACATTGAACCCTTCTTTGCGTAAATTGTAATCAAGAATCTCTCTAATATCATCTTCGTCGTCTATTATGAGGATTGTTTTCATCGATTATTTTGTATTTTTTGGTTGTGTTAAGTTAACAATTTAAACCTAATGTTGGAATCTTAAATTGTCGATGTGATGCTTAAAATATGTTTTACTAAACGGTTTAAGTTTCAAGGACCCTTGTTTTATGCGGCTTAACAGTGCTATTAATATGATGGTGTCATTTACTCTTTACACATCATATCACCAATTCGTGAAATCGTAAAAAATACCAATTGAAAAAAAAGCAATCATTTGTTATTGCAATGCGAAAAGTTCGTTTAACTTTGGTTCTGTAGTAGTAGGTTAGGTTGATTAGTGTAACGAGAGTTGGAGACGCCCGTCTTTAGCTCTCGTTCTTTTTTGCACTTATATTTTAAAGAGTAAAAATCCCAATACCGAACCTCCAAGAATAATCCACATCGCATTCAATTTCCAAGGCCCAAAGGTGAAGAAGCAACTTATAGCTGCGATAACTCCTGTTCTCCAACCAAAGACCGATTCTTGTCCCATTCCAACCAATACGGCCAGCATAATTCCCACCGCCGCTATATTTACAGAATCAAGAAATCCACTTAAGAATTTAGATTGTCTCATTTTTGGAATCAACGGATTCAAAAGCAAAACGAACAAGAACGATGGTAGGAAAATTCCAGCACTCGCTGCTAAAGCTCCTCCAAATCCACCCAGTTGATAGCCTATGAACGTAGCCGTTGACAAGACCGGTCCGGGCGTAAATTGTCCAACTGCTATGGCATCTAATAACTCTGTTCGTGTTAATAGATGCGTCTGAACCAATTCAGCATCCAAATACGCGAAAAGAACATAACCACTTCCATATAAGATTGCACCGACCTTAAGGAACTTCCAGAAGATCGTTGTGGCCAAAACTTTTGACCCTATAGACGAAGGAACGGCCAATAGACCAAACGCGAACATCTTTTTCCCATCGCCTTTTGATTTGCCTTTTAAATTGTTCTTAAAGTAGAAATAGAAGGCTCCAAGTAAACCTGCGCATAGTAAAACTAGAACTTCGTTTGTATTGGGCAAGAGACTCGCGATAACAACAAGCCCACCTAAAATTCCCAATTCCCAACTCTTCAGTGCTTTCTTTCCAAGCTTCAGAATCGCTCCTGCGATCACAGCCAATACCGCAGGCTTAATTCCCGTGATAAAAGGTTTAACGTTGGGTAAAGATCCATATTCTACGTACAAGTACGCTAGAAACCCCGTAATTACAACTGCGGGTAAAATAAATGCTATCCCGGCAATGAATAGTCCTGGGATTCCTCCACGCTCATGTCCACTGTGCATGGTCATTTCTGTAGAGTTCGGTCCTGGGATTAAATTCGTAGCCCCAATTAAATCCAAGAAGTGTTGTCGGCTCATCCATTTTCTTTTCTGAATGATTTCCTCATCCATCATTGCAATGTGCGCTGCTGGACCGCCGAAAGCGAAACATCCCATTCTAAAAAAAACGAGTGCGATTTCCTTTAAATTTCCTTTCTTTTTTGTCATGTTTATTCGCAAAAAGAAGGGCCTCGACCTCGCTTCGGTTGAACCGAGACGTGATGAGACCCTAATTATTAATTAAATTAAATTACATTAATTTTTATTCGATGTTCTTGTCGGCAACGTGCTCAGAAACATTGATAATGTGATCTCCTACTTTTTCAAGTGAAGAGAATACATTGCTGTACAAAAGAGCATTGTCCATGTTCTCACCAGTACCCAATTGCATTAAGTGTTCTTTTCTTAATTCATCTCTAAGCTTATTAATCGCTTTCTCTTGTTCGATTGCTTTATCTAAAGTAATCGTTCCATATTCAGAGTTAAGGTTGTCATTCATTATTTCGAAAGCCTTATCAATAGAACCAATCATTTTATTCAATCCATCGCGTTGTTCTGGTGTAAAGTAAGTCTTATCGTTGTCTTTTCGCTCGAGAGCTTTTCCAATTTGATAGAAGATATCTCCGATGCGTTCAAGGTCAGTTGTAATGTTCAACATTCCTCTCATACTTGTTGATGCCTCTATGCTCATTTCCAATCGAGCCGTTTTACCAAGATAATCCGCAATTTCGATTTCAACACGATCCGTAATGTCCTCGTATTTATCAATCTTGGTAAGCATTTTGTTTTTCTCTTTACGATCAGAAGAGTTCAAATGAGTTTCAACGAACTTGTTCATCTTAGCAGTGATTTTACCAAATTTAGCAACCTCTTTCTTAGCCTCTAATATGTTTAGTTCAGCAGTAGAACCCAATGGTCCATCAATGAAATCCAATTTGAATTCCTCGTCAGATTCACCTTTTGATTTAACTGTTTTTTCAGCAATACGAACCAATTGAGGAACGAATCCGATCAATAGTAATACGTTGATTGCATTAAATACTGTGTGGAACAATGCAATTGCTGTCGCTGCTACTGCTGCATCTTTATAAGGGTCTCCAGTTACAAAGCCTGCAAGTCCGTCAATGAACCAAGGGAATATTAGAAGCATCCAACCCACACCAATTAAATTAAACATGGAGTGAATCCTGGCTGATCTTTTGGCGTGAACGTTTGCAATTAACGAAGCAAGCTCCGCAGTAATTGTTGTTCCGATATTTTCACCCAATACCATTGCACACGCAACTTCGAAAGGAATTGTTCCCGCTGCTACCATTGCCAAGGTTAAGGCCATGGCTGCCGATGATGATTGAATAACAACGGTTACCAAAGCACCAAGCAATACAAACATTACTGGGCCGTACCAAGCGTTTTTAAAGTCAATAAAGAAAGATACAATTGATGAGTCGGCATCCAAAGAAGGAACCGCACCTTTCAATGCATCAAGTCCCATAAATAGAATACAGAATCCAAATATTGCTGTTACCCATGCTCTTGATTTTCCTTTTGAGATAAACAATAGAGGTGCAGACAATGCTAAAATCATGAATGCGTAACTAGAGATGCTTAATTTAAACCCTAAGAATACGATGATCCAAGCAGTAATTGTTGTACCAATATTGGCTCCCATCATTACACCTGCCGATTGGCGAAGTGTCATTAATCCAGCGTTTACAAAACTTACAGTCATCACTGTTGTAACTGAAGAAGATTGTACGATTGAAGTAATTCCAAATCCAGTAAGTACACCTTTAAATCTGTTCGAAGTGATTGAGCCAAGCATAGCGCGCAATCTACTTCCTGCTGCTTGCTGTAAACCTTCACTCATTAATTTCATCCCGAAGATGAAGAATGCAAGAGCACCTAAAAGAATTAGAAGTTTGGCAACACCCCAACCACGTTCAGTTTTCGTTTTTGCTTTCTTAGACCAAATCATTTGATCTTTGTCCTCCATTAATTTTGCAGTCTCTCCAAATGGCGCAAATCCAATTTTGAATTGGTACTTGTCGTGGCCATTTAAGTTTTCTATTTCGAATTTAGTTTCTCTAATAGAGAATGGTTCTGAATGCTCCCATCCACCACCTTCAACGCCTTGCTTATCACGTCTTTTCGCAATGTCGTTTTGGTATTGAATAACGACTTGAATGTCTCTGTCTTTTAATTTTGCAGCTACGTCATAATCAATACTCCAAGTCAATTTAGCAGACTCTGGCCCACCTTTAGCAGTGAAGTTTTTGAAAAGGTGCATTCCCAAAGAATGAAACTCCTGCGTTGAAGTCCAGTTTTCTTCAGAACCAATTTGCCATTCGAAGAATACGTTTTCCTTTAATTTTTTAAGTTCAAGTGAAGTTGAATCCGATGAAAATGCTTTCGTGTAGTTCCATTTGTCCGTTCCTTCAGCACGGTATCGGATTTTAATATCCTCACCTGAAACTGCAGATTTCCAACTAAGTGTTACTGAGCCTTCTTCAATTGCTTCCTTTTTGTCGTCTTTATCGTTCTTAAAGACGGAAGATTTGAATTCACTAAACGATGCGTTGTCAGGAATTGAGTCTTCTGATAATCCGTTAAACGCGAACGTTAATAGGATAAGGGTTAAAACATGGAGTTTCTTAAACATGTGGTCTTTTGTTTTGACTATTTATAAAGCGAAAGTATTTTATTCAAATGAATAAATAACCATTTCCAACATTAAGCTAATGTTAACAAATTGATGAAAGTTAACTTTACGTTAAGTGTATGTCTCTAATGTTAATCGAATATTAAATCTATTCATATTTGCACCAAGTTAAGTACCACAATTTGAAACAAGTAAGCAGATGAAGAATTCATTATTAGTAGTAGCATTATTGATGCTTTCAGCAGTATCATTCGGACAGGATACAGTAAGCACGAAGTTCGGGAAAGGTTTGTATAACGTAGTTTCCAAGGATGGATCTTGGAGCATGAAGTTTGGAATGAGAGTTCAATCCTTATTTGTTGGAGAGAATAGAATTAACGATGCAGATGGTGTTATGCCAGGAACATCTTCATTCTTAATTCGAAGAGCTCGTTTGAAGTTTGGAGGGCATATTTTCTCGCCAAAATTGAAATACAAAATTGAATTGGGTCTTTCAAATAAAGATTTGGGGAAGGCGGATGCAACAACAAATCAAGCGCCAAAAATGATATTGGATGCCGTTTTGAAATGGAACTTCTATGAAAACTTTGTTCTTTGGGCAGGTCAAACAAAACTTCCAGGAAACAGAGAGCGTGTTATATCTTCTGCTAATATGGAATTCGTTGACCGTTCTATGCTAAACTCATATTTCAACATCGACCGTGATATGGGAATGCAATTGCGTCACCATACTGTGATTGGCAAAAGCAAGAAATTTACAATTCGAGAAATGTTTTCTGTTTCTCAAGGTGAAGGAAGAAACTTAGTTCAAAACAACTTTGGTGGACTTCAGTACACAGGTCGATTAGAAGTTTTGCCTTTCGGTAAGTTCGCGAGCAAAGGAGATTACGTTGGAGGTGACATGAAAAGAGAGGAAACTCCAAAATTGTCTTTAGCTGCAACGTATGATTTTAACGACAGAGCTGTAAAGACAAGAAGTAATCAAGGAAGTTATATGGTTGATGATTTTGAAGGGAACGCAGATGGTCACTTCAATTCTAACATCACAACAATTTTCGCAGACATGATGTTTAAGTATAAAGGTGTTGCTGTTATGGGGGAATACGCGAATAGAAATGCAAATGTAATCAATCACTTCAGCGCTGATTCAACTTCATCAGCATCAGTAATGGCAGGTTCTTCATTGAACTTTAGTCTTAGTTATTTAATGAAAAACAATTGGCAAGTTGCTGCGAGATATACGTCTTACACACCGCATGCCGATTACATCGATAATGGTGAACAACGATATACATTTGGAGTTTCTAAGTATGTTGTAGGTCACTCATTGAAAGTTCAGGCAGATGTAACATACAAAATGGAAGATGATCCGGCAGGAAGTATCACTGACGATAAATTATTGTATCGATTACAGATCGACTTCCATTTCTAGGGATTGGCAGAATAGAAATAACAGTAAAATTGAACCCGTTTTGGCTGAGCTGAAGCGGGTTTTTGTGTTCAACAAATCCTTATCGTTACATTTCCTTCTAGTCCAGTGGTCATCAGATTCTAAGAATAAAAAAGCCAACTTCAAAAAATGAAATTGGCTTTGTAAAAAGGATTGTTTTAACTATTCCTCTTCAGTCTTAGGAAATGAATTCCCTCCATCGTCATTCACTTCAATTTTGTGCTCAGGAAATTTAGCATGAACAAAACGTGCAATTTCCTGCATGTCTTTGTCAGATGTGAAACTCGTTTTAACTGAGATTTCTTGGACAATGTTGTTTTTATAGATTTCCCATTCGGTTGATGTTAATACTCCAACTATTGCCCCATCTTTTAAAATGTTCCAACCATTGATTGAATATTTTTTTTCTGCAATTTCGTCATCTCCCATGTAGTACTTGGAAGACATGCAAGACGTTAAAAATGCAGCTCCTACAAGAGCCAGTACTAGAGCGTTTAATGTTTTTTTCACGGTGCAAATATAAGGTGAATATCATTTTTCAATGTTTACTAAATATTAATTTAAAATTGTCTTTCCGTGAATGTTTATAAGAGTGTTCTCATCATTATTTGGTTAATTTATTGTTAGTTCGATGTAAAACAAGAAATGAATAGAGATTTCTTAATACATTAGTAGCGTATAGAATTTACTATCTCATGAAAGCGAAAATCTTACTTGTTGAAGATGATACCAGTTTAGGGTTCATCATTTCAGATCAATTGAAATCCGAAGGATATAGCGTTACGTTATGTACAGACGGAGCGGAAGGTTTTCAGCGCTTCAATGATGATACATTTCACATGTGCATCTTTGATGTTATGATGCCGAAGAAAGATGGTTTCTCATTGGCAAAAGATGTTCGTAAAATTGATAGCAATATTCCAATTTTGTTTCTTTCGGCGAAATCCAATGATGAGGATAAGGTAGAAGGTTTTAAATCTGGAGGTGATGATTATCTCACAAAACCATTCAATTCTGAAGAACTTCAATTGCGAGTTGCAGCAATGTTACGTCGTGTGAATATCAATGCAAACGAAAAAGACGCATCCGAAATTAAAATCGGTGACTACATTTTTGATACCATCAATTTCGAATTGAAACACGCCAATTTCCAAAAGACCTTAACGAAGAAAGAAGCTCAGATTTTAAGCATTCTGTGTCGTTTCATGAACCAAGTTGTCGCAAGAGAAATTGTGTTGACGGGTGTTTGGGGACAAGATGATTATTTTGTTGGAAGAAGTTTAGATGTCTTTATCACCAAGCTTCGAAAGTACCTGAAGGAAGATGAGAGCATCCAGATTGCAAACATCCATGGAATTGGATTCAAATTAGAAGTTCAAGAATGAAAAAATTGATTTTTACATTTGTCTTATTGATTTCATTTGTTTCAAAAGCAGATCAATTGGCTTACATTACAAGGGCTCAAGCTGAGGAGGCAAAAGAGAAAATTGAAAAAATGGCGTCTATTTATTTTTTCTGCGGATGTTGCTCAATGGTACAACCCAAAAAAGTGAAAGTTCTTTCCGTAAAAGTGCACCATACAGGTTATGAGAATTACTATGAGGTTATTGTTGAATTCGAAAAATCAGACGGAACTGTTGCTTCTGAAGCTGTTGATTTGGCCTATATTTGGAAAAAAAGTTGGTTCAAATACAAAACAGTTGGTGCAGTGCTGGAATTAGAACATGATTTCTGTGTCAACCCTAAAAATTGGGACGATCCAGTAAATGCGGAGAAAGAGATCTAATGGGTTATATTTTACATTTAGAAACCGCAACAAAAGTATGTTCTGTTGCTTTGTCAAATAATGGCGAGCTTGTCGCGATCAAAGAACTTGAAGAAGACGGCTACTCTCACGGTGAGAACCTCACAATTTTTGTTCAAGATGTTATTGCAGAGGCCGATATCGAATTGAAAGACCTCGCAGCAATTTCTGTGGCAAGCGGTCCTGGTTCTTATACTGGGTTGAGAATTGGTGCAGCAACAGCAAAAGGACTTTGTTACGCTTTGAAAATTCCGCTTATCGCAATTGATGCCTTGACATCATTGACAGAACAAGCCAAAGAAACGCACCCCAATACAAATTTATGTGCCTTGATAGATGCACGACGAATGGAAGCATACAACCTATTCGTTGATGAAAGTGCAGTGGCATTAAAAGAAATTACCGCGGACATCATTGATGAAGATTCATACCGCAACTTTGAACCCTTCGTTTATTTCGGTGACGGAGCAGAGAAATTGACTGAAATTTGGGAAGGACGTAATTGTACAATTAACAAGACAATTAAGTCTTCCGCGAAAGGACAAGTGAAATTGGGGTTTCAAAAATTTGAAGAAAAGGCATTTGAAGATGTCGCCTATTGGGAACCTTTCTATTTAAAGGATTTCATTCCAGGGGTAAAAAAGAAACCTTAAGACGATTCTCTTTTGTTACTTTTAGTGCTCAATTAATTTCTTCACACGAATTGTTTCACCATTTAAATTTATCCAAAGGCTTTCGACATGCAATGATTGCACTGCTGCTTTTGTGCGGGTATAATTCGAGTGCACAAGATTCCCTTTGGCATCCAGTTTATGAACAGTTTACAGTAAAGGATGGGCTGCCAAGTATGGAATTGTATTATTCGTTCCAAGACAGGGAAGGCTACATGTGGTTTGCTTCTGATCGAGGAGTCGTTAGATACAATGGAGATAAATTTGAAACGTTTACAACGGAGGATGGACTTGTAAGTAATACTGTTTTTAAAATTGATCAAGACGATAAAGGGAGAATTTGGTTTTTGTCAGATGTTCCTCGGTTGTGTTACTTCAAGGACGGAAAGATTAGTCAATACAAATACAATGCTGTTTTTGAAGAATTCCATTCGGATCGAAAGAAGATAAATAGTTATACCGCTTGGAATTTTGACAATGATAGAGTTCTATTAAGCACTGTATGGTCTGGATGTGTTAAAATAGATGAAAATGGAAAACTAACTCGCCCAAATGAAAAGTACATTTCACCTATTGGAGGCTATCGAGCAAGAGTGTTTTTTGAAGATGGATTGATATTAAATGGAAAAAACAAAAAACAGAGTTTACAAAATAATAAAGCGATGATTTGTTTTGGTAAGACGGTTATTGACCTACCAGGTAATATTTTTGATTTAATGAAAACGGGTTGGATTAATAAGGATCAATATTTCATTTGTGGCGCACATGATTTATTCATTTCATCACCGACTGGAAATAACTTTTACACTTTTCCCAAACGTATTTTTGCCTGTGTTTTTATTGACAATAAATTATGGTTAGGAATTGAAGGTGGTGGAATCGAGGTTTATGCTCTCAATGGTTCTAAATTAATTAAGACGGATCATTTTTTTAAAAATAAGCATGTAACAGGTATTTTAAAATCTAAGGAAGGCCATTATTGGATCACTACGATGTACAATGGCCTTTTTGTGATTAAAGATATGAACATCATGGAAATGTGTAAGGGTGATACTTTTCTTGAATCTGTATTGTATGTTTCTAAAAGAAAGGATGATTTATTTTTGGTAAACGAGAAGAGGGTTCTTTCAATTGTAAATGCGAGTTCAGGCTTAAATAGACCCCAGATATATCCTTTGGATTCTCCCTTTATGTACATTGCGTCAGAAGTACAAACGGATGAGGTTTTTGTATTTGAAAAATCGATGCCTAGGAGAGTAAAAAAGGGGAACGTTGATTTTCGGAGTGCGCTTATTTCTAAACAGAATAGCCACCTAAACAACTACAAATCAGATATTCTATTTGACGGGAGATACGGAGTAATTAAACACGGAGATTCAGATTATATTTTTTGGAATCATACGGGGCTATATGTTCCAAAAAACGATTTAATTATAGACCTTCCAGCGGATAAGTTTATGGCTCAATTGGAAGGAAAGAATACTTTATGGTGTGGTGACAAGGCGGGGCTCAAATACGTGGATTTAGACAATGGAGCGATTCATACCCCCAAAAATAAATTACTACAACAGAGGATCAATACTATTCATAATTCGAATGGTATTTTATATTTTGGAACGCACGGTAACGGTGTCGTAATTAAAGATGGAGGCTTAGTTCGGCAATTATTGATCAAGAATGGAACCGTTAGAAAATATATTGGCAAAATTACTTCAAAGAATAACGGCGCGGTTTGGTTAATGGGGAGCGCTGGTATTTCAAAGCTTGTCAATACAGACGGTATTGGTTATCAAACGAATGAATATGGTTTAATTGACTTGAATTGTGAAAAAGTCAATGATGTTTATCCGGATCAAGACTATCTCTATATAGGAACCAATAAAGGAGTTCGAAGAATAGTAGGAGGTAAGAAAATAGCCAAGAAATTTTTGCCGAAAATCTATTTAGGATCAGTAGAAGTTGGAGATTCAATAATTGAAGGGACGAATGTTTCACTTGATTATTATCAGAATACAATTGTCGTAAATTTTGATGCCGTTTCTTATGAACGAGAGCCAGTTGTTTTCCGCTATCGTTTAAATAAGGATGATGATTGGACAATAATTGAAGAACGTTTCATACGGTTAAATACACTGGAAAACGGGAGTTACTTCTTCGAGATTCAAGCATCCCATAACCGTAAGGATTGGACGGACTCCAAACTGCTTAATATAGAAATTCTACCGCCGTTTTGGAAAACATGGTGGTTCGTTGGCCTAATGATGATTATTGGAATCGGGATTGGTTTGAGCATAATTGCGTTGCGTTTGAGAATAGTAGACAAGAAGCACGCTGAAAATCAAAGCTTGATGGAGTTGAAGCAGAAAATGCTCGAATTGCAGCAAGAAGCCTTGACCCAACAAATGAATCCGCACTTTATTTTTAATGCTCTTGGGTCTGTTCAGAATAGCATTCTAAAAGGGGATTCCATTCAAGCCAACAAGTACCTCGTTAAGTTTTCAAAACTACTTCGCGCCGGTTTGGATGCCTCTAGGTCTCAACTAATTCCATTGGAAGATGACATGGATTTAATGCGAAGTTATCTTGCCGTTGAAAAAACAAGGTTGGGCGATTCATTTACATTTAACGTAGAAGGGAAATTAAGCTCCAAAGAATATTCACTTTACATATCTCCGTTTTTGCTTCAACCAATCATTGAGAATTCAATTAAACATGGAATCGGTGAGGATTATCCTTCAGGGAATGTTTCTGTTCTATATGTCGAAGAAGAAAATTGTATCCGAATCATTATAAAAGACAATGGAAAGGGACGAAAAGCAGCTCAAGCAATTCGGATGCCTGGACACGTTTCGCATGGAAGCGAGATTGCACTAGAAAGAATTAAGCTGTTTAATAATTCAAAAGGTGTCGACGGAGAGTACATAATTGAAGACTTGTATGATGTTAATGGCACTCCAAAAGGAACAAGGGTTGAATTTACTGTTCCGATTATTAGAAACTAGCTATTTCATTTTTTACTTTTGAACCTGTTCAGTAGTAAGAATTGATTGGAGCATACTTAATTTTCAAAACGAATTGCCTTACACATTAAGCTTCTTGAAATCTGGTGCTGTTCGAACGGCCGTTATCGTTCTGTTCATACTCCATAGTTATTCTTTAGGTGCACAAGATTCCCTTTGGCATCCAGTTTATGAACAGTTTACAGTAAAGGATGGGCTACCAAGTATGGAATTGTATTACTCGTTCCAAGACAGGGAAGGCTACATGTGGTTTGCTTCTGATCGAGGAGTCGTTAGATACAACGGAGATAAATTTGAAACGTTTACAACCGAAGATGGTTTGGTTAGCAATACAGTATTCAAAATCGACCAAGACGATAAAGGAAGAATCTGGTTTTTATCTGATGTTCCAAGCTTGTGTTATTTCCAGAATGGGAAAATCAGCGAGTACAAATACAACGACGTATTTCAAAAATGTTTTTCTAAAGGAAATAAGATAAAGAGTTATACAGCTTGGAACTTTGACAACGATCGAGTTTTAATGAGCACTGAATGGTCAGGATCATTAAAAATTGACAAAAACGGTAAGTTGACACGACCTGAAGAACTTCAAACATATTCACATGAGGGATTGGTGAATAAATTTTTTTTCGAGGATGGGTTAATATTGAACGGCGTTAAAGTTAGTACTAGTCCAGGTGATCATGCGCCGGTAATCATTGCTGGTAAGCCTGAAAAAACTATTTCTCTGGGATTATTGCGTCTTATTAAAACGGGTTGGATAGGCAAAGAACATTTTTTTATTGCTGGTCAATATGAACTGTATATTTCGTCTCAAGTGGGAGATAGCCTTTATGAATTCCCAAAAAGAATTTTAGCTTGTTCTTTTATCGATAGTAGATTATGGCTTTGTATTGAGGGGGGAGGAGTTGAAGTTTTTAAAATTAACGGATCTACGATAATTAAACAAGCTCATTTTTTTAAGACAGAAACGGTCTCAAACATTTATAAATCGAAAGAAGGACTTTATTGGTTTGCCACATTATATAGCGGTGTTTTTGTAATAAAAGATTTGGAGGTCAACAAAGTGAATCGAGCGAATTCTGCAACTGAATCATTTTTGACCATTACGAAAAGAGGTGATAATTTATTCTTGGTGAGCGAGAGTAAAAAAGGAACAACAATTAATTTGAAAACGGGGATTAATGATTTCGGCAACTTCATTGACCCTGGTAATTTGAACTGTATAATATCTGATGTTCATTCTGATGAGTTGTTTGACTATCAGAAATACGCGCCGAAAAAAGGTAAATGGGGTAATTATGAAATTGATTTGGTGTATTGGGCTAAAAGAAATGATCGTATAAATAATTACCAAAAAGATATATTCAAATTAGGAATTCATGGTGTAATTAAACGTGAAAAGGCAGATTATATATTTTGGACTCCTGAGGCAATTTATAGAGCAAAAGAGAATACTATCATTAAAATCTCTGTGAGTAGATTCGGAGTAGATTTAGAGGATTACAATACTCTCTGGGGTGGTGGGGATTTGGGAGTTAAGTATGTTGATTTGAATACAAATGAGGTTAAGTCGCATAAAAACAAGCTTTTACAACAGGGGATAAACAGTGTTCATAATTCCAGCGGGAAGCTTTTTTTTGGAACGCATGGGAACGGTGTTGTAGTTAAAGACGGTGAGTCAATTCAGCAATTATCTATTGAAAATGGTGAAGTCCGAAAATATGTAACCCGAATTGTATCAAAGGACAACGGAATCGTTTGGTTAATGGGGAACGCTGGTATTTCAAAGCTTGTTTATACAGACGGAATAGGATACCGAACAAATGAATATGACCTGCTTGATTTGAATTGTGAAAAAGTCAATGATGTTTACCCTGATCAAGACTATCTCTATCTAGCAACCAATGAAGGTGTTCGAAGAATAGCTGGAGGTAAGAAAATAGCTAAGAAACCTTTGCCCAAAATCTATTTAAGATCGGTAGAAGTTGGAGATTCAATTTTTAAAGGGACAGATTTCAAATTCCCTTATGATCAGAACAGTTTAACGATTCGATTTGATGCTGTTTCATTTGAAAGAGAAACTGTGATTTTTCGTTACCGTCTGAATAAGGAAGATGAATGGTCACTTGTTGAGGAGCGATCAATTCGATTGAGTGCTTTAGAAAACGGGAAGTATTTCATTGAAATTCAGGGATCTCTTAATGGCACGGATTGGACCAAATCTAAAACTCTAAAGGTTCAAATATTGCCGCCTTTTTGGAAGACTTGGTGGTTTATTCTTTTAATGTCTCTCATTGGACTTGGAATGGTAATCTTCCTCGTTAACTTGAGGTTACGCGTTGTAGATCGAAAATACGCCGAAAAACAAAAAATGCTAAAGCTACAGCAAGAAGCTTTGACGCAACAAATGAATCCTCATTTTATATTCAATGCACTTGGCTCTGTTCAGAACAGTATTCTGAAAGGTGATTCAATCAAAGCCAACAAGTACCTCGTTAGGTTTTCGAAATTACTAAGGGCTGGTTTGAATGCATCAAGATCCCAGTTGATTCCAATAGAAGACGACATGGATTTAATGCGAAGTTATCTTGCCGTTGAAAAAACTCGATTGGGAGAGACATTTACTTTTGATTTAGAAGTTCGATTGACTTCTCCTGAATATTCACTTTACATATCTCCGTTTTTACTTCAACCAATCATTGAGAATTCAATTAAACATGGAATAGGTGAGGACCATCCTTCAGGGAATGTTTCCGTCTCTTATATCGAAGAAGAGAATTGTATCCGGATTGTTATAAAAGACAATGGAAAAGGCCGAAAGGCGGCAATGGCAATTCGCATGCCCGGACACGTTTCCCATGGAAGCGAGATTGCGCTAGAAAGAATTAAGCTGTTTAATAACTCCAAAGGAAGTGACGGAGAATACGCAACTGAAGATTTATACGACGACCAAGGCAATTCCAATGGGACCAAAGTTGAATTTACAGTTCCTATAATTAGAAAGTAGCCGGGTAAATTAAGTCCAAATGTTAAATTCCTGATTTCCAATTTACATTTATTGTAATTGCATTTTAGTTTGTCTAATTTAGTTGACTTTAAAAAAATACGTGGGGGCTTATACTTTCTCGCGTTTATCTGAACTACTATGAAAAAAGCACTTTTATTTGCTATAACAACGCTAATTGCTGGATTTTCCTTCGCAGCCGATTTAGTTGTGCAAGAAGCAGGACCAGTTGGAACATATCCATCAATTAACGCTGCTGTTGCGGCTTCCGCTGATGGAGATCGAATTATCATCAACAATAAATTAGGAGGTTTTCCGTGGAATGAAGATGTATTAATTAATAAGTCACTTACATTTTTAAGCGCTGTTGATAACGCTAAATTCTTTGTTCAAGGAGAATATACTGTTCAACATGCACCTGGGAGAGAGGTTAACATTATCGGTATGGAAAACATTGATGGCGATATTGCATCAATAGGTGCTGGTTCTACCTCCCGAGCAATTATCAATATTATGTGGTGCCAACTCGATTTAGGCAAAATTGATTTCGATCATGCTTTTTTCAAATTGAATGCGTCAGGTAATGATGTTTCACAAGGGATTTATTTCGTATACGGTAAAGTGATTGGTAACGACTTAAATGGATCAACAATTGGCCTTATTTCTGATGGTTTGACAGAAACAGACAGTGTACATATTGTTGGAAATACGTTTATCGGACAAATTGCGAGTAATACGACTACGCATTACGTTTATATATCAAACAACTTTGTCACAAATGTGAATACATTTTTTGGAGCAGCTATCTATCTGATAAATACAAAAGTTGGTACTGGTATTAATGTAGTTCGGAACAATTCAATTCGTACCGGTGACGATGGAATTCTTATAGCTGCAGCTTGTGCTGGAAACATAATGATTTACAATAATCTAATTAAAGACAATGTTTTTTCCGCCGATTATGGAATTCGTAATTCATCAACAGCAAATCTGATTATCTCTTTCAATCATCTCACCAATGCTTGGGATGCCGCTTCGTTATCAGGTTTTGTTAATGATGGTACAAATGTGCTAAACAATTCAGTAGATCTTAACGCAGATGGAAGCAGCTCATGGGCAGGAACAATTGACGGCGGAACTCCTGGTTTAGGAGATTACGACCTTGACTTAACGCCAAACGATCCTGGATGCTTTGGAGGTTCTTATAGCCACGCCAACTTCTTTCCAATTGATGGAACAAGTTCAAGAGTATATTACCTTCAAATGCCCTCTCAAATTCTTGTAGGAGGTACGAATGCCGTTACAGGTCATTCATTTGATCGTTAATCGAATTTTTCTCACCTAACTAGAATTCTATAAGTGCTTCGAAGCTTTCGAAATATAATTGTCTTATTAATGTTGTTCATCAGCTCTTTTGCTGGTGCGCAAGAAGTTATAGCGGCGGAATATTTTTGGGATACTGATCCAGGACAAGGAAGTGGAACAACTATAATCGCTTTGGACGGTAACTTGGATGAAGCTATTGAAGACCTATTTACAAATGCGGTAAGTATCCCATCTCCCGGATTGCATACATTCAACATCAGAATTAAAGGCCTTGAAAATACTTGGAGTTCTATTTTCTCATATGTTGTTAACGTTACTTCTCCTTCTTTGATAACGCGCGATGCTAAGGTGATTCAGGCCGAATATTTTTGGGATACTGATCCTGGAGTAGGAATAGCCACAACGATTCTTGCCTTGGACGGGAATTTAGATGAAGCAATCGAAGATTTATTCAATGGATCGCTTGCATCGCCACCCGCTGGCTTGCATACTTTCAATATTAGAGTTAAAGGCCAAGACAATGGATGGAGTAATATTTTCTCTTATGTTGTTAATGTAGGAAACACGACATTAATTACTCAAGACTTAAAAGTTATTCAAGCTGAATATTTCTGGGATACAGATCCAGGTCAAGGAGTTGGTACAACAATTCTTGCCTTGGATGGAAACTTAGATGAAGCAGTAGAGGATCTGTTCAATGGTTCCCTCGCTTCGCCATCCCCTGGATTGCATACTTTCAATCTTAGGGTTAAAGGCAATGATGCTGCTTGGAGTAATATTTTCTCATACGTAGTCAATGTTGGAACGACAACGCTAATTACTCAAGACCTTATGGTTGTTCAAGCCGAATACTTCTGGGATACTGATCCCGGTCAGGGAATTGGAACGACTATTCTTGCTTTGGATGGAAATCTTGACGAAGCAATTGAAGATTTATTCGATGGATCTGTCGCAGCGCCACCTGCGGGATTACACACATTTAATTTACGAGTTAAAGGCCAAGACAATTCTTGGAGCAATTTATTCTCGTATGTTGTCAATGTAGACACTCCAACGTTGAGTACGAGAGATGCGAAAGTCATTCAAGCCGAGTATTTTTGGGATGTTGATCCTGGAGAAGGCAGTGCTATCCCAATTTTAGCTTCAGATGGAAATTTGGATGAGGTAATTGAAGATGTCTTCCAGAACACTTTAGCTTCAACGACAATTGGACCGCACCTTTTTAATATTCGTGTTAAAGGTTCCGATAACAATTGGAGTACAACCTTTAAATATGTTGTCAATGTTCTTGACAGTAACAGTTATGTTTCTTTCGATACAACTATTTGTGCAGGTTTACCATATACCGTTCCAAGTGGAGACGAAACGTATACGATGGCTGGAGTTTACTCCGATACAATCTCGAATTTGAATGGTTTTGATTCGATAATGACAATTACACTCAACACGACATTGCCAACATTGAATACTATTAATCCAGTAACATGTGGAAGCTATTTGTCGCCCGGTTCGAACATTTACACTTCTACAGGAACGTACGTCGACACGATTCCAAATTCGGTTGGCTGTGATTCAATCATAACGGTTAACCTGACAATTTTAGATCTTACATCGAGTACAATTGCCGCCGCCGCTTGTGATGCATATACATCGCCGAGTGGTAATTATATTTGGACTTCCTCTGGAACATACCAAGATACAATTACAAATGCCGCAGGTTGTGACAGTCTTTTAACGATACACCTCATTATTAGCAGTGGTTCAATAACCAATCAAACAATCACTTCTTGCGATAGTTATGTTTGGCCAGCAAATGGTTCAACATATACCTTAAGCGGAAATTATTCGCACTCACTTCTAAACGCTATCGGATGTGATAGTGTCGTCAATCTTAATCTGACGATTAACAATGGCTTTGTTAATGCTCAAATCGTTAGTGCTTGTAATAATTACACATGGGCTGCTGATGGTGTAACCTATTCGGCGAGTGGACTGTATTCAATTTCACTCTTTAACATAGACGGGTGTGACTCCATTTTAACGCTAGATTTAACGATTTTAAATAGTACAGCCGGTGTAAATATTATCACGGCTTGTGATTCTTACACATGGCCATTGGATGGGAATACCTATTCTACTTCTGGTAATTACGTCACAACAATTGCGAACGCGGCAGGTTGTGACTCTGTCGTAACTTTGAATTTAACTATTAATGATAGTTACACTTCGATTCAAACAGAAACGGCATGCGACAGTTATTTATGGTCTATGACTGGTGTGACTTATACGACAAGTGGTATTTATTCATTGGTATTAACAAACGCAATTGGATGTGATAGTTCAATCGTTCTAGATTTGACAATTGGGAACACATATGCCAATACGGATGTTGTAACCGCATGTGATAGTTATACATGGGCGGCAGATGGAAATACCTACTTCACTGATGGAATCTATACAGCGTCATTACTGACTCCAGAAGGTTGTGATTCGATTCTAAATCTTGATCTTACTATAAACTCAAGTTCTAGCGCAACGCAATTGGTGACTTCTTGTAATTCGTATGTCTGGCCAATCAATGGGAACACCTATACATCAAGCGGAATCTATTTTGAAACCATCACCAATTCAATGGGTTGCGATTCTTTGATCACACTTGACTTAACAATTAACTTTAGTTCAGCATCCAGTGAAACAATCACAGCTTGTGATAGCTATTTCTGGCCAACAAACGGATTGACTTATACGAACAGCGGAACGTATACTTCAATACTTACCAATGCCTTTGGATGCGATAGTCTTGTTACATTGAACTTAACAATTGGGAACAGTTTCAATAACACATCTTTCGTTACATCTTGTGGAAATTATTTATGGGCTACGAATGGAACGACGTATTCAACAAGCGGTTTTTATACCGTTTCCATATTAACCGTTGCAGGTTGTGATTCAATCTTGAACCTTGATTTAACGGTAAACTCGAACAGTACAGCATCAATTGCTCTCACCGAATGTGACCTGTATACATGGCCTCTTAACGGAAACTCGTATGCGAGTAGCGGAATCTATTTTGCAACAATTCCGAATGCCGCTGGTTGCGATTCCGTTGTGACTTTAACTTTAACAATTACAAACAGTTCGAATTCTTCGGAGACAGTAACTGCATGTAATACTTACTTCTGGCCAACTACTGGAATATCATACAATGTGAGCGGGACCTACCCAACGACTTTAACAAATGGTTCAGGCTGCGACAGTATTGTCACTCTGTTCTTAACGATAGGGTACAGTCAAATCAGTAATGAAACTGTAACGGCATGTGATAGCTACTTGTGGGCTGCAAATGGTAACACGTACACATCGTCTGGTATTTACAATATTTCAACTTCAACTCCTTTTGGATGTGATTCAATATTCAATCTCAACTTGACAATTGGAACTAGCACTTCTGCGATTCAAACCGTTACAGCATGTGACGGATATGTTTGGCCCCTTAACGGCGCATTCTATGGAACTTCTGGATCGTACGTTGGAACTATACCTAATTCATTGGGTTGCGATTCTATAGTCACGTTGAATCTTGTAATAAACAATTCGTCAAGTACTTCAATTTCAGAATCAGCTTGTGAAAGTTATTTTTGGTCTGCCACTGGTGTTACGTATACCAATAGTGGAGCTTATATTGCCACATTAGTGAACAGTGTTGGATGTGATAGTTCCGTCACCCTGAACTTAACCATCAATTCAGGTTATACAAACTCTACTGTAATTTCTAATTGTGGAAGTTATACCTGGACTGTCAATTCTGTTACGTATACTACTTCTGGCTCTTACATGGAAATATTCACGTCAGTTAATGGTTGTGATTCAACGTACAACTTAGACCTTACAATTGGAGGGAATACAAACGCAACGATTTCTGTCGCTTCTTGTGGCGCTTATGTTTGGCCTTTGGATGGACAAACATATGCGAATAGTGGCGCCTTCGTAACAACTATTCCAAACAGTATTGGATGTGATTCGATTGTTCTAATGAACTTAACTGTGAATTCACCGACGAGTGGTTCTCAAGCTATCGCAACTTGCGGAAGTTATACATGGTCAGTGACGGGAAGTACATATTCTTCAACTGGATCGTATGTTGGAACATTGACCAATGCTGCCGGATGTGATTCTACTGTCACGCTGAACCTTACAATTGGAAACACAACGAGTTCTTCTGAAACGCTCACGACATGTAACGCATATATGTGGCCAGCAAATAGCACAACGTATACCAATTCTGGAACCTATCAAGTTACTGTACCTGGAACGAATGGATGTGATTCAACTCTTACATTGAACTTAACAGTGAATTCTGTAACGGCTAATATATTTGAAACAAACAATGTCTTGACGGCAAGCACGAATGATTCGTATGAATGGATCAATTGCACAAATGGTTCTCCTATTGTAGACGAAACTGGACAAGAGTTTACGCCAACTGCGAATGGTGAGTATGCTGTGATTGTAACAACAAACGGGTGTAGTGACACATCAAGTTGTATTACACTTACCACTGTTGGCATTGATGAGAATCACTTCGATGGAAATTGGAGTGTCTATCCAAACCCTACTTCGGGAATCTTTACAGTGAATTTTGATCAGGAATATCCTGAGATTGAAGTCACAGTAACTGATGTTGCAGGAAGAGTAATTGAAGAAATTACATTTGAGGAATTGGGATCAATCAAATTGCTGATTGATGAACCAACTGGAGTCTATTTCGTGAATGTTATCGCAGGAGAGCATGTCGGAACGGTTCGAATGATCAAGCAGTAACTTTAGGCATTTGTAAGAGCTAGTTTCGTATTCAAAGCTAGATTCTGAACGCTACTTGTCGGCAAGCTTTTCAATATTTCAACGGTAACTTTACCAGGCTTAAGAGTTCCGTGTTTAACGTTCCATATTTTACCTGTTCCCGTAATTTTTATTGGAAGAATACTCACTCCAGCTTTTGAAGCAAGAACAAATGCTCCTTTTTTTAACTCTCCAATAGATCCTGTTTTACTTCTCGTTCCTTCAGGAAAAATTAAGATGCTTTTCCCCTCTTTGATTCGTTTCCCAACAGAAGTAAAACTTTCCATTGTTTTATTCTTGTTTTTTCTATCAATGAAGAACATGCCCGTTAGCATCATGTACCATCCTAAAAAAGGAACACTTTTGATTTGCTTTTTTGCCACGAAATAGAGATTGAACGGCAAGATTTTACAAAGAAGTGGGATGTCTAAATAAGAAAGATGGTTGGAAGCAACAACATATGTTTTCTCTAAATCAATATTGTCTAAGCCTTCCGTTGATATTGATTGAACCCCCGCAAGTTTTAAAACACCTGAAGACCAAAAAGTTCTTGCCATTTTCAACGGAATAGACCTGTTAAAAAGAACGAGCATTAGAACCAGACTTAGGCTAATACAAAAGATTGTCCATAGGATCATGAACAAATAACGAAAAAATGAGATCATTTAATGGTTGCTGTTTATACAGATGAATGCTTTACTTCTTCAAGGCTTCTTGCATCTCTAAAGTTTTTAGGGATAGGTCGAAGATCCCAGACTAATCCAACCCAAGACATCATTTTTAATATATAATATGTAACATCAATTTCCCACCAATAGAAGCCCTGTCGGACACTCGATTGGTAATAGTGATGATTGTTGTGCCATCCTTCTCCCATTGTTATCAATGCAAGAAAAAAGTTGTTTCTCGATTCGTCATTACTTTTGTAACGTTTAGAGCCAAACATGTGGGTCAATGAGTTAATCGTAAAAGTTCCGTGCAATAGAATAACGGTGCTTGTAAAGAAGCCAATAACCAAGCTAGACCATCCGTGTTCCATAATTCCAGAAACGCTACCTGCGTTCAAATAACCACCAACAACAAAAACGACTACCATTAGAAAAAGTGGTGGAATAAGGTGTGCTTTGTTCAACCAAACGAGTTCGGGAAACTTCGCAAAGTCCTTTATTTTATCATAATGTGTTTTCTTAAAATCAGGCCCTACAATCCAACCAATGTGTGAGTACCAAAAGCCATATATTTTATTTGAGTGTGGATCCGGCGGTGTATCGCTAAATTTGTGGTGATCTCGATGTGATGATGCCCACCATAGCGCCCCTTTTTGAAGAGATGTTTGAGCGAAAAAGGCGATAATAAATTGAAAAACACGAGATGTCTTATACGTTTTGTGAGCAAAGTAACGGTGGTAACCAGCCGTTACGAAAAACATTCTTCCGAAATAGAGAATCAGACAGATCATCCAATCCACGAAAGTTCCCCCAGTAACAAAAATCAACAATGGGCTAAGGTGCACTAAAATGAAACCTATCTCATGTGTCCATTGGACTTTACCTCTAATCTCTTTCTCCATAACCATCAAATTAGGGTGCAAAGATACGACCTATTGAGTGGAATCTCTCAATAAACGTATTTAATCGACTCTATAAATATGAGGGTTGGTTATTTGAAAGTCCTATAATGATGAATATGTGTGAATTATAGTACTGATTTCAAATAGGCTAATCACTGATTTATCTTTAACGCATCGAAATAGGTAGGTTCAATTATCTCATTGCCGATAGCATCCCATATTTCAATTACATTCTCCCTCGTTTTATTTACTTTTAAACTTCAATAAAGAATCTCATGATGGGTTCTAACTAAACACTCAAAAACGAATTGCGGCATTCTTTAAGTTTTATTCAATTCATGCAAGCGGCTGTAGTTCGATCACTGATCGTTATTCTATTCCTTTTTCATTGCTTTGATATAAATGCTCAATCAGAATCTATTTGGCATCCCGTTTACGATAATTACACGGTAAACGATGGACTTCCAAGCATGGAGTTCTATTATTCCTACCAAGATAAAGACGGATATATGTGGTTTGCTTCTGACCGTGGAGTGGTGCGCTACAATGGAGATAAATTTGAAACGTTCACTACCGAAGACGGTTTAGTAAGCAATACGGTATTCAAAATTGACCAGGATGATCAGGGGCGAATATGGTTTCTGTCAGATGTAGCACGCTTATGTTATTTCAAGGATGGAAAAATTCAACAATACGAGTACAACGATATATATCAAAAATGCTTTTCTCATATTTATAAGGTCTACAGTTATACTGCGTGGAATTTTGATAACGATAGAGTTCTTCTGAGTACTCCACTCTCCGGTTCGATTAAGATTGACAAGACTGGGAAGTTAACACGCCCACATGAAGCGTACCAATTAATTCCACGAAGGCAACATGGAAATATTTTTATTGAAGATGGATTGATCTTGAATGGACCTAGAAAAAGGGTTGGAACTGACAGTGTTCCAGTGCTTACCTGTTTTGGAATGCAACGGGAAACACTGCCGTTGACCTTATCTTCTCATATGAAAACGGGCTGGATAGGAAAGGATCACTTTTTCATTTGTGGCGATGTCGGATTATACGTTTCATCTCAAATTGGAGATAGTATTTATTCTTTTCAGAAAAGTGTTTTTACCACTACAGTTATTGACAATGCCTTATGGCTCGGAATGCAAGGCGGGGGACTTGATATTTATTCGATCAATGGACACGAGTTGACGAAGAAGAATCATTTTTTTGATGATAAACACATCACCAATACGTTCAAGTCTCGTGAAGGGCATTATTGGATCACTACATTGTCCAGTGGGCTTTTCAAGATTGAAAGTATGGATGTAATGAAAATGAACAGTTCCAATAGCTTGTCTAAATCATATGTGTTTGTTACGAAAAGAAACGATAATTTAATTTTAGGAACTGAGAATAAAGAGTATTACTTTATTAATACGAATCCTGAAATGAATGATTATGGTTCAATTCCTTTTGATTCTGAATACTTGACCATTAATTCCGATGTCCATTCTGACGAAATTTTTGCCTATGAAATAAATACACAGAGTACATTTAAATTAAAGGACTTCGAATACCCGGTTAACACTATGTATGTCGCTAAGGAAGATGATTTTTTTAATAATTACGGAAAAGATTCATACTACGCAGGGGGATATGGAACTCGCAAATACGGTGATTCGAATTATATTTTTTGGCATGCAAGTGGGCTTTTTGACACAAAAAGCAATTCATCTATTGATGTTGGAATAGATAAGCATATGGTTGATTTAGATGGAACGAATACTTTATGGTGTGGGAACAGTGTAAGGGTTCAAAGTGTAGACTTGAGCAACGGAACTATTAGCTATCCCAAAAGTGAGCTTCTGAAACAGAGAATTAATTCTATTCATAATTCCAATGGGAAATTGTTTTTTGGGACACATGGAAATGGTGTCGTAATAAAAGAAGGGGAATCCGTTAAATATTTGTCAATTGAAAACGGTTATGTAAGAAAATATGTAGTTAGAATTGTTTCGAAGAACAATGGTCCCGTTTGGTTGATGGGGAATTCAGGAGTTTCAAAACTAATGCATACTGACGGTATAGGATATCAAACGAATGAATACAATTTACCAGATTTAAAATGCGAGAAGATAAATGACGCTTATCCAGATGCTGACTATTTGTACTTAGCCACGAACAAAGGAATTCGAAGAATAAAAGGAGGTCAGAAAATAGATAAAAAAGCATTGCCTAAAATCTATTTGGGTTCAATAGAAGTTGGTGATTCATTTATTGAAGGGACCGACTTAACCCTTGATTATGATCAAAATAATATAGTCGTTCGCTTTGATGCGGTTTCATTTGAATCTGAGCCCGTTGTTTTCCGTTACCGCTTGAACAAAGAGGATGATTGGAGTGCTATTGAAGAGCGATTCATACGATTAAACACCTTAGAAAGCGGATCTTATTCAGTTGAGATTCAAGCGTCCATTAACGGCAGGGATTGGACGGGATCTGAATTGATTAACATTAAAATTCTTCCTCCATTTTGGAAAACATGGTGGTTTATTCTTTTGGATATACTTCTCGTAACTGCACTCGTCTTTTTTGCCGTTCGTTTAAGGTTAAAGTTTGTAGATAAACAACACGCCTTGCAACAAAAACTGACGGATTTACAACAGGAAGCGTTAGCGCAACAAATGAATCCTCATTTTATATTTAATGCCCTTGGATCTGTTCAAAACAGTATTTTGAAAGGCGACTCCATCAAGGCGAACAAGTACTTGGTTAAGTTTTCGAAATTGCTTCGCGCTGGTTTAGACGCTTCGAGGTCGCAACTCATTCCCTTGGAAGATGACAAAGAGCTAATGGAAAGCTATCTCAGTGTTGAAAAAACTCGCTTGGGAGAATCGTTTACATTTGATTTGGATGTCCAATTGATTTCAAAAGAATATTCGCTGTTCATTTCTCCGTTTCTGCTCCAACCAATAATTGAAAATGCCATCAAACATGGTATTGGTGAAGATCATTCTGCTGGGAATGTCACAGTTTCGTACATCGAAGAGAAGGACCGTATTCGATGTGTAATCCTCGATAATGGCAAGGGAAGAAAAGCCGCGCTAGCCAATCGACTTCCGGGTCATGTGTCACATGGAAGCGAAATAGCCTTTGAAAGAATCAAATTGTTTAATGATTCAAAAGGGGCAAAGGGCGAGTATTATGTTGAAGATTTGTATGACAATGAAAATGCGCCGACAGGAACGAAAGTGGTATTTACCGTTCCTATAATTAGGCAATAGTCGCACTGACCGATTTCGGATATTCGACTTCTTGATTTATCTTTAACCCATCGAAATAGGTAGATTCAATTGTCTCATTGCCGATAGGCTCCCATATTTCAATTACATTCTCCCTCGTTTTATTTACTTTTAACCTTCAATAAAGAATCTCATGATCGGTTCTAACTAAACATTCAAAAACGAATTGCCTTATTCTTTAAGTTGTATTCAATTCAAATTAATGATTGTGGTTCGATCTATTCTCATTGTTTTATTCTTATTTCATTGCACGAGTTCAAACGCACAATCAGAATCTATTTGGCATCCCGTTTACGATAATTACACGGTAAACGATGGACTTCCAAGCATGGAGTTCTACTATTCCTACCAAGATAAAGACGGATATATGTGGTTTGCTTCTGACCGTGGAGTGGTGCGCTACAATGGAGATAAATTTGAAACGTTCACTACCGAAGACGGTTTAGTAAGCAATACGGTATTCAAAATTGACCAAGATGATAAAGGACGTATCTGGTTTTTATCAGATGTCCCGCGTCTTTGTTATTTTAAGGATGGAAAAATAAGTAAATACAAGTACAACGATGTCTTTGAGAAAAGTTTTTCGGATAGAAAAAAGGTGTTTAGTTATACAGCTTGGAACTTTGACTCTGATAAAGTACTCCTAAGTACTGCATGGAATGGAGCTTTAGAAATTGATGAAAATGGAGTTTTAACGCGGCCCGATGAAGTCTATTCTTTGGATCCGAAAACACAAAGTGTTGCATTGTTTTTTAAGGATGGCTTAATTTTAAATGGACCCAGAGTTTTTTTGAAGGAAATTGATCAATCGAAATTAATTTGTTTTAGTAAAACAAAGAAGGAGTTAGATTATGAATTAGTGCAAAGATTGAAAACTGGTTGGATCGATGAAAACCGATTTTTTGTGGCTGGATCTGATAAAATATTCATTTCATCTCTCCAAGGTGATAGCACCTATTCTTTTCGACAAAAGATTTTTACTTGCGAAGTTATCGATGAGAAATTGTGGATTGGACTTCAAGGCGGAGGAATTGAAATTTACAAAATTGACGGATTTCATTTAGTCAAAACAAATGATTTTTTCAGGCATGAACATATTACGGGTATTAGTAAATCTAAAGAAGGAGAATTCTGGATTACGACATATTACAGCGGTATTTATAAAATAGAGAGCTTGGATGTCATGATGTTAAATATACCAGAGTATCGTTCTAATTCATACATGAGTATCGCTAAAAGAAACGGTGAATTGTTTTTAGAGAATGAAGTAAAAGAAATTTCGGTAGTTAATTCCTCTTCTGGTGCTCCTGTTTTGATTTCAAATTATTTCAATTCAACTGGTCATAGAATGGTTTCTGATGTTCACTCAGATGAAATATTCGTGTTTGGTATAGGTCAGTTAAGAACTTCAAAAATTGGAGGTTATGATCACCAATCTATGAGTGTCTGTAGGAAAAATGACTATTTAAATGAGTATGGCAAGAATTTGTTTTTTAATGCAACTGGTGGAGTAATCAAATACGCTGAATCAAATTATATTTTCTGGAATAGCTTTGAGATATATTTCACTAAAAACGACTCAATTATAGAATACTTGACAGGTAAGAATATGGTTGAGCTCGAAAAAGGCAATATCCTTTGGTGTGGCGATAAAACCAGACTGAATTACTTGGATTTAAATACGAATACATTTCATTCCCCTAAAAATCAATTGCTTCGACAACGAATAAACTGCCTACATTATTCCAATGGAAAACTATTTTTTGGAACACATGGAAATGGGGTTGTTGTCAAAGATGGCGAGTCGATTCATCAATTGTCAATTAAAAACGGTGAGGTTAGAAAGTACATAAACAGAATTGTTTCAAAGGAAAACGGCCCAGTTTGGTTAATGGGAAATTCAGGAGTTTCAAAACTAATCCATATTGACGGTATAGGGTATCAAACGAATGAATACAATTTACCAGATTTAAAATGCGAGAAGATAAATGATGTATATCCAGATGAAAATTATTTATATCTCGCCACAAATAAAGGGATTCGAAGAATAAAAGGAGGAAAAGGAATTGATAAAAAAGCGTTACCAAAATTATATCTAAGAGCAACTGAGCTTGGAGATTCAATTCTTAAAGGTTCAGATCTTATTTTAAATTATGATCAAAATAATATGGTGGTTCGCTTTGATGCTGTTTCATTTGAATCTGAGCCTGTTGTTTTTCGCTATCGTTTGAACAAAGAGGATGAATGGACTGATATTGAAGAGCGGTTTTTGCGATTAATTGCATTAGAAAATGGATCTTATTCCATCGAAATTCAAGCATCTATTAACGGCAGAGATTGGACGAAATCTGAATTGCTTAACATTAAAATTCTTCCTCCATTTTGGAAAACATGGTGGTTCATTCTTTTAGAGATTCTACTCTGTTTTGCGCTTGTCTTCTTCGCTGTTCGACAAAGATTAAAATTTGTAAACAAGCAACACGCCTTGCAACAAAAACTGACGGATTTACAACAGGAAGCGTTAGCGCAACAAATGAATCCTCATTTTATATTTAATGCCCTTGGATCTGTTCAAAACAGTATTTTGAAAGGCGACTCCATAAAGGCGAATAAGTACTTGGTTAAGTTTTCGAAATTGCTTCGCGCTGGTTTAGACGCTTCAAGGTCGCAACTCATTCCCTTGGAAGATGACAAAGAGCTAATGGAAAGCTATCTCAGTGTTGAAAAAACTCGCTTGGGAGAATCGTTTACATTTGATTTAGACGTTCAATTGATTTCAAAAGAATATTCGCTATTCATTTCTCCATTTCTGCTTCAACCGATAATTGAAAATGCAATCAAACATGGTATCGGTGAAGATCATCCTGCCGGGAATGTCACAGTTTCGTACATCGAAGAGAAGGACCGTATTCGATGTGTAGTCCTCGATAATGGCAAAGGAAGAAAAGCCGCGCTAGCCAATCGGCTTCCGGGCCATGTGTCTCATGGAAGTGAAATAGCCTTTGAAAGAATTAAATTGTTCAATGATTCAAAAGGGGTAAAGGGCGAGTATTATGTTGAAGATTTGTACGACAATGAAAATGCGCCGACAGGAACGAAAGTGGTGTTTACCGTT
>JAWUWJ010000044.1:0-53468 GCA_034111925.1 Crocinitomicaceae bacterium | reverse complement strand
CGTAACCGGAATCAATTAAATCACCTTTTTGATTGTATATTTTATAGTTAGTTGAGGATGGTAATTCATAAATGTGTTTAACATCTCCTGGTTTCCCCTTTAGCATTTCAATAGGAGGTAGTTTTGTATTAGAGTCGTTTTGCCCAAAAGAAATAACAAATGCTAGAATTGACAGTGATAACAAGATTATTTTCATGATTCCATTGATTTCTTTTGGGCAAAATTGAAGCTATCTTTTTTTAATTAATGCTAACATGCGTGTATGTGCACCAGTACACATATCCACACTATAGGATTAACTCAAATTTAATGAATCTAAAGGACTAATAATCATTTTAATATTGTTTATAGCTACACGCGTGTATATCTCTGTCGTTCGTGTGCTACTATGACCTAAAAGAACTTGGATGTAACGCAAATCAGTTCCCGATTCTAATAAGTGTGTTGCAAAACTATGGCGTAGCATATGTGTAGAAACCTGCTTTTGAATTTTTGCTCTTTGAGCTGCAACCTTTATAATTTTACTAACACTTGTAGAGCTATAGATTCCACCAGACACACTTTCAAATAAATAGTTTTTTGGTTTTGGCGCCCAACTTTTCATGTGATTTCTTAGGTCAACTAAAACTATTGGACTTAAAATTGTGATTCTATCTTTCCCTCCTTTACCGTTCTTAACATTAATCACCATGCGCTTACTATCGATATCTTCTATTTTAAGATTTAATAACTCTCCTCTTCTTAATCCTGCTGAATACAACAAGCTTACAATACACTTGTGCTTGATATTATTTGTGTTATTAATAATCATTTGAACTTCTTCCGCACTTATAACCTTTGGTAGACTTTCCTTTTTTCTAGGGCGCTCAATCGAATAAAAACGGTTTGGCATTTCCTGAATTAAAGCTTGAATTACTTTGTCAGGACAAAACTTGAGACCAATTTGTTTTTTACCATCTAGTAGAAGATGCTTTAAGGTGATGTTCTTTTTTAGCTTTTCATTAAATAAACATCCGCCAGAAAACAAAAAAAAACGGGTAATAACTCAATAAGAAAACAATTTAAACGGCGTTATTGTTTGGTTTGACGATTAAACACTGACTTGTGACGAATTTATAATGATGTGGCATTTAAATTGACTAGATTGAATCTGTAAAGAATATTACTACAAAGCAACCTAACACATTCGTGTTTTCTCCTTGCTTAATATATGAGATTTTCATTCTCAAATCTGTAATTAAATCACTTTATTATTTATCACTTCTAAATTTTCTATTGTTATTCCAATGGATCTTTTATTTAAAATAATTATCAGTTTCCTTACTGGTAGTTGAGGATTTTTATTGTTTTTTTTTGATGGCTTTAAACAAAAATAGGTCAATCTTTCCAATCGTTTTAACTAATATATTTTTTATGAAAAGAGCAGTATGTTATTTTTTTAATGTTGTTTTTGAGATGATTTCAGGATGTTGTTACGCAAGAGCAACTTCTTTTTCGAAAATTCATAAGCGCTCATCAAGTAAGCAAACAAAGATGATTAGCCCATTGTTGAAATTTATTTTTATCGCTTTAGCATTTCCTAATATTTCTTTAGCTCAGCCACCTAACTTGGGTACAGCAAGCAACTATGCCATATTTACTTCAGTAGGGGCATTAGGAAATACAGGGACTACAACAAATATCACAGGTCATATTGGCACACATGCTGGTGCTATCACTGGGTTTGGCGCTCCCAATGTGGTTACTGGAAATATAGAGTTAGCGAATGCAGCAACGGCACAATGTCTAATTGATGTTCAGGCAGCATATAATGAAATAGTTGCGATAACTCCAACAGTTGTTTCGCATCCGCCAGCTTTTGGAACAGAAACACTTACTGCAGGCGTGTATAATATTGGAGGAGCTGGATCATTAGGCGGAAATTTGATATTAGATGCACAAGGGAATCCTGACACATTATTTATTTTTCAATTTGGAGGCGCATTTGATACGGGGGCTAGTTCTAATGTGATTTTAACAGGAGGAGCATTGGCTTGTAATGTGTTTTGGGTTGCTGAAGGAGCGATGCATATGGCTGCTAATACGAATATGAAAGGAACTCTTATATCAAACAATGGGGCCATTTCTATGGGGGATGGGGTAACGTTAGAGGGCAGAATGCTTACTACTGCTGGTGAAGCATCTATATATAATGGAACAATAAATCTACCAACTTGTTCAATTACTCCAAGTGTTTGTGATTTAGCAATTAATGCAACGACAATTACTGAGACTTGCGCAGGAAATGATGGTTCAATTGACCTTACAATTACCGGTTCGTCTTTTGTTTATGATGTTTTAATTAATGGGGTTATTTATAATAGCTACTTGACAGGCACATATTCTATTCCAAGTTTAGCGGATGGAATTTATCAAATTATTGCTCTTGATACATTGTCTAATACTTGTCAAGACACCATTGACGTTATTGTACTGGATGGTGGAGCGAGTTATAATGTTATTGAGAATGTCACATCTTGTTTAAATGATACGGTAATTTATCCTGATAATTTTAATCAAGTTATTACGGCAAATACTTCTTATACTTCAAATTTACTAACGACTCAAGGCTGTGATTCAATAATTGTGACAAACGTTACTGTTTTGGTAGTTATGAATGATACAGTGAATGAAACAGTCTGTAATGGATCTCAATTCACATCTCCACAAGCAAACAGTTATGGAGCAGGTTCTTTCGATGAAACATATACCTCTGCTACTGGGTGTGATAGCACGGTGACTTTTGTGGTGACAGAGCAAATCGCATATGCCAGTACAGTGAATGAAACAGTTTGTAATGGATCTCAATTCACATCTCCACAAGCAAACAGTTATGGAGCAGGTTCTTACGATGAAACGTATATCTCTACTACTGGGTGTGATAGTATCGTGACTTTTATTGTAACAGAGCAAATAGCCTATACCAGTACAGTGAATGAAACAGTCTGCAATGGATCTCAATTCACATCTCCGCAAGGAAATATCTATGGAGCAGGTTCTTATGATGAAACGTATCCCTCTGCTACTGGGTGTGATAGCACTGTGACTTTTGTGGTAACAGAGCAGATCGCAAATACCAATACAGTGAATGAAACAGTCTGTAATGGATCTCAATTCACATCTCCGCAAGGAAATAATTATGGAACAGGTTCTTTTGATGAAATGTATACCTCTGCTACTGGGTGTGATAGCACAGTGACTTTTGTTGTGACAGAGCAGATCGCATATGTCAGTACAGTGAATGAAACAGTCTGTAATGGATCTCAATTCACGTCCCCTCAAGGAAATAATTATGGGGCAGGTTCTTTCGATGAAACGTATACCTCTGCTACTGGGTGTGATAGCACGGTGACTTTTATTGTAACAGAGCAAATAGCCTATACCAGTACAGTGATTGAAACAATATGTTTTGGGACTCAATTCATGTCCCCGCAAGGAAATAATTATGGAGCAGGTTCTTTCGATGAAACGTATAGCTCTGCTACTGGGTGTGATAGTATCGTGACTTTTATTGTAACAGAGCAAATAGCCTATACCAGTACAGTGAATGAAACAATATGTTTTGGGGCTCAATTCATGTCCCCGCAAGGAAATAATTATGGAGCAGGTTCTTTCGGTGAGACGTATAGCTCTTCTACTGGGTGTGATAGTACCGTGACTTTTGTAATTACAGATCTGGGCCCCATTATTAATACAGTTTATGAATATATCTGTTACGGAAATGAATATATTACAAGCCAAGGAAATGTATTTGGACCTGGAACATATACTGAATCGCTCATTTCTTCAAATGGATGTGATAGTGTTGTCATTTTGATAATTTCTGAATACGATCAGATAACTGCTGATTTCTTCTTTAATTCGGCTGAATTGACTTCATTAAATTCTGAGGTACAATTCATCAATACTTCTTCTGCCGCTCAATATTATATTTGGGACTTTGGAGATCAAACTTTGAATTCAAGTGACCTTTCTCCAATTCATCAATTTGAAATATTCGAAGCTGAAACGTATGACGTTACATTGATCGCAATTAACGAATTTGGTTGCACTGATTCAATAGTTAAAAAAGTTGTGGTAAAAGAAGAGTTGATTTTCTATATACCAAATACGTTTACTCCCGATGGGAACGAATTAAATCAGACTTTTACGCCTGTTTTTACTTCAGGTTTTGATCCATTTGATTACAGCTTGCTCATTTTCAATCGATGGGGAGAGTTAGTATTTGAAAGTCATGACGCAAAACTAGGTTGGGATGGAAGTTACAAGGGGCAATATTCTAATGATGGCTCATATATTTGGAAAATTGAGTTTAAAGACTTTTACTCAGCCAAACGACATTTAGAAACGGGGCATTTGAATCTCTTAAGATAAGAGATTCATTTGACATGAGAGGAAATTCATTTGACACGAAAGGAAATTGCAAGCGTAAAAACTAATGGTGCATTTCCGTATTAACAATAAAACTTACACAATAATTAACTGATGAAAAAAAAAATACAACACCTCCTAATAGCCTTTGCATTAATTTCCCCCAATATATCTTTGGGACAAACATTTAGTCTAGGCACTGCGGAAAATTTTATTCTATTTACAGGTAATGGAGCGATTACTTGCACAGGCAGTTCAACTTTTACCGGTGATCTTGGCACTGATCTGGGAGACACTATTGGGTTTGGAACATCTACGATCATTGGCTCTGTTTATACTGTTGATTCGATAACAGAACAGGCTGATGTTGATGTTCAGATAGCTTACAGTCAGTTGATTAGTGTTCCTGGGACTATTGGGTCGCATCCCGCCGCTTTTGGGGCTGGTGAAACTCTAACCAATGGTGTTTATGATATAGCAGGTGCAGGTTCTCTTGGAGGGAGTCTTACATTAGATGGCGGAGGAGATACTAATTCAGTATTTATTTTTAGGTTCACAGGTGCTTTTGCGGTGGGTGCAGCTGCTAATCTTATTTTAACAAACGATGCACGTCCTTGTAATGTCTATTGGGTATCAGAAGGAGCGACAACTATTGCTGCTGCATCTACAATTAAGGGTACTGTCATTGCGAACAACGCTGCTATTGCCATCGCAGCTAGTGTTAATTTTGAAGGACATTTACTTACAACTTCAGGAGCAATTTCGGTTAATGATGCTTCAGTATTTTACGTGTCTAATTGTATAAGTTCAACAATTTCAATCCCTGTCCCTCCTTCGACCTGCAATCCTGATTATGGCACTACAGATGCTTTTTGTCTTTTTACAAGTAACGGAGCTCTTAGTAATTCTGGAGCATCTAATATCACTGGACATGTTGGATCTCACGTTGGTGCTGTTTCAGGGTTTGGAGCAGCCACTTTAATAGGCAATCAGTATAACGCTGATCTGGTTACAGCTCAAGCAAGTGTAGATTTATCGGCTCTTTATGCTTCTTTAATTAGTGCTCCAATAACGAACACTCATGCACCCGTGTTAGGCAGTGAAACGTTGTATCCAGGAGTATATTATATAACAGGTGCTGGATCGTTATTAGGCACTCTTACTTTGGACGCTTTAGCTGACCCTGGTGCCGTATTTATAATAAGGTACAGTGGGGCTTTTTCTGCCGCAGCAATCGCCAACATTGTGCTCGTTAATGGTGCTGCCTCGTGTAATGTTTTCTTTGTCGTCGAAGGCGCAATTTCAATTGGCGCAGGATCTAATATAAAAGGCACTTTCATTTCAAATAACGGTGCTGTATTTATGGACAATTCAAGCACTTTGGAGGGTAAACTTTTCTCTACAACAGGAGCCATTGATCATTCTCTAAGTGTTATTGATGGTACAGTTGTTTGCGATAGTTCAAACGAGTGTCCTAATCTTTTCTTGCCAGTAGAATTGACATCCTTTACGGCTAAATGCAGTGGTCAAAGCATTGAATTGGAATGGAGCACTGCAACAGAAATTAATAATGATTATTTCTCAATATATAGAACTAGAGACGGGTATGAATGGGAAGATATAGCCCAAATTAATGGTGCTGGTAATTCCACATCAATAAAGAAATATTCTTTTAATGATAATGAACCATATAATAGTTTAATCTATTATAAATTACAACAGACCGATTTTAATGGCGCATTTAAAGATTATACTACGATTTCTCAGAATATGTGCCAAGGGAACGAAAGCGAAGTGTCAATATATCCTAATCCTTGTATTGAAACTTTAAATATTTCATTTTCAGGTGATCAGGGCAAAATTATTTCAACCTCTATCTATAACTTAATTGGAGAGCGTGTCTACTATTCAGAAAATTATGAGTCAAAAATAGCATTGGGTCGTAAATTTAATGGTATTTATGCTCTTATAGTGACTTTGGATTCCAAAACTATTATTGAGAAGTTTATTGTTATTGATTAATAATTGTAGACTTCCCCGTTTTTCAGACTATTAAAAAACATTAAACTTAGACTGACAATTATGAGAAAATAAAGATTTACGGAAGCTTAAATCATTTGAATATTGAATGAGTATGACTAGGGGTAAAAGACATCTGACATTTGTCGGGAATATGGTATCGCTAAGCCAACACTTTACTCTTGGAAGTAGAAGTATAGTGGAATGTATGCCTGTATGTCGTCAGATAAAACTGAACTTTAAAAGCAAGAAAAAAACAGTATCAGAAATTTAACTTAAATTAGACCGAACTCTATCTTAACTTTAAGCTCTAACTAGTTCACCTTTGGCTGACGTTACACATGTATGCCCAACAACTAAAAGAACTCAAATCCTTACAAGAAGAAAATCTCAGATTAAAACAGAAGTAAGCAGATCTGAGTTTTGATGATCACTTTTTTTAAGATCTCAGCTTCCATCTTGGCATCTTCCAGCTCTTTCTTTAACGTGTGATTTCTTGCTGATCATTGGCAAGCTTCGCTTTTCCATGACCTGGGAAACTGCTATGCTCAAACTCTTCCATTTCTTCTTCCAACGATGGATCAACTGAGCTCCTATGCCCAATTCTCTTGCTGCCTTGGTTATATTCTCTTTTTCTTCTGATAACTTCCACAGCATTCCACTTGAAAACAGCTGTGTAACTTCTTTTTTCTTTGACATTTTGCTAATTTAAGTTCTAGCAAGAATATATTAACTCACTGTCCAGTCTAATGTAGCACTTCCAAACACCAGCGGATGTGTACTTTGGACGCGGAGAAGAGATCTTAGAACAACGACATTTAATTAAACTAAAAACAATGAAAAAAAGAAGAAATCAGCACCAGTTGCAAAGATTAAATTTATGACTTAATTTTGACTATCTCTGGTAAACATTAGTTTGAAAACTTACAAAGAGATTGGGAAATTGAACCCCAAGCAATTCAACAATCTATTGATTTTAGTGTTCCACAACGTGAAATTATCCTTTCGGACTATAAGGCTGATGGCGATACAAGAAGTTTTAAAAAAAAGTATGAATCATTTAAATCAGGAGTTGAGGTCAATTTCAGCACTTCTAATTCATTCTCAAATTAGAAGTGCTGAAATTACTATAAATGAAAATCAAATTGAGCTTAGATAAATTATTAGCTGAAATTGTACGAATTAGTATATAATATATGGTACCCCCCTTCACTTTCCTCAATTTGATTTAATCGGCAACTTATCATCTTTAACCAATTTCCCTTCAGTAATCGAGTAAATAAAATTCTCCGTATCATAACGGCTCTTTTTCATCACGGCCAATCGATCACCATTTGGTGCAACCTTAATATCAATAGTAGCAGTACTATTAAAAAGTATTGATGAGCCACCTCGAATTTTACCATCCGTTGTTTTCTGAAATATTATAATGAAAAATGTATAGGGAAAATCCTGTCTTAATTCTTCAAAATCCTTTGCCTTATCTGAAATTTTCGAGTAACTGTCAATAATGATGCAATCAAAGTTATTTGCTTCTGTGCGGACATCTTGTAGTTTCCCTTCATCAAAACCTTTAAATAAAAAATCGCCAGAGTGATTACTAGCAAATTCTTTGAACTTGTTGTTAAACCCTGACTCTAGTGTGAAGTACCCTACACTCAATTTATTACCAATGAATGCATTTGCTAGTTCGTAGCTAAAATAAGATTTCCCTGCACCAGAATCACCAGTTAGAGCAATTGCACATTTATTACGTTCCATTATACCTAAAAACCTACCCAGTTCACCTTTGATTTGAACCCCATCAAAATTCATGTTAGCAATCTCCTTTCCACTAAAGCCTCTAGCCGAAGAGATTCTTTTAGACTTGGTAGGATATGTTTTTTTCGATACGATGATTGGGAGTCTCTCCAAATCAATTTCATTCAATTCAATAAGTTCAAGATCAAATTCTTTTATCTCACTTTCAGATTTATTGATCTTATATTCTGCTTCTGATTGTAGCTTTGTCTTCTTACTTTCATCGAGGGATTTTTGAAAGTAGCTGACCTTCTTTTGAAGCTTTTCACATATAGCTTGAATGGCTTGAGTTCTTTCTTGAGATAAAGCTCTGTAATTTAAAACGAGTTGATGTTTTTCAAAATTGTCAGAATAATCGCAGATTTCTAATTCTGAACTATATTGATATGGATTGCGGTTAAACTTTCTCACGAGATACTTAAAGTATTCAAGATTGGTTAAAGATTTTAATTCAATCAATTTCCCCAAAATGCTAGTGTTCTCATTCAACTTCTTTTTGAATGATTCAATTGTTGAATGAATACGATTTTTTTCGTCGTTAAATATTTGTTTCCAATGTTCGATAATTCCATTCTCAGATTGAATTGATCGTTGAATTTTTACAACTCGATCTTTAATCTTCTTTTTACGTTTATAATGTTTTTGCTTGCAATTACCATTACAGAAAATTGTATCCTCTCTCTTGTTTATTAATTCCTTTCCACATTGTTTACAATCCATCCTATTAATATTTAGTGATTTTCTTTTGTGATTGACTTTGTTCAATCTCCATTGCGAGTTCGTGCAATTTCTTTAATTCGATCAGGTTTGGGTTCGATAACAGTCCTACATTCTCCGCAAAAGAAGAGTCTTGCTTAGCAAGGCTCTTTTTTTATGCTCTAAAGTGTAGTAAATAGGGGGTAGTTCAAATTCTTAATAAATCACCTTTTCATTTAAAAACAAAAAATAGGCCTCTAAAATGGTACCCCAAAATAGTACTAGGTACCCCATTTTATTTTAGTGGTGACCTCACTTAAAGAATTTTAGGTATTTGTATCATTGATAATTTAATTAATTTGAAATACATTGTGGAAATTCTATGTTGCTATGAGCGAAGAGAATAAGTCCAATGAAGAAGAATTAGTTAAATTAAAGGAGAAACTTGAGAAACAAGAAGACTTGCTTATTGAACAAGAGCATAGATTCTTTAAAGTACTTCAGACATTCTTTATTAAGAGAAGGAAATGGAAGAAGGGCGACAAAAGGAGGAACGCTGCAACAAGAGCTCTCCTTTACTCTTTGTTTTTCTCTCCAACAACTGTAGCTGTTACAGGAGGAACGGTCGCTGTAATTTCACTCTTTATATTGTTCTGGCAAACAGAAGCTGTATTGAAACAGAATGAACTATTGCAGGAAAGTAATACTCAACAACAAGACCAATTCATAAATCAGCGAATAACTGATCTTACTGCCATTTTATACGATACCACTGTAAATAATACAATAGGAAGGTTGAAATCAGAGGCTCTTATAGAATATATCGAATTGAAGAAACTAAAGAACAAAAAATTGGGTATAAGAGCCAGAGTTGATATCGAAGGAGCATTCCTTGCCCATATCAAAATTTATAATTGCAATCTGGATTCGATTAATTTTAGAGACGTAAATTTTGAGGGTACAGATTTTATTAATGTCAAGATGAATAATTCAATTTTTGACTACGCCTCTTTTAAAGAAACTGATATGTTAAATTGTGAATTTAGAAATTCGGACTTCAACGGTACCAAATTCGGAAGTCCATTTTCGGAACGTGATTCTATCCAGGCTTCTTATATTACTCAAAGTGACTTTAGCAACAGTAAAATCATTGGTGCCAATTTGATAGGCTCCATTTTTTCCGAATGCAATTTCCACAGAGCCAAGTTTAGCAATGTGAAAATACATGCTGCTGAATTTAAAGGTTCGTACGTATCTATAGAACAATTTAAAAATTCATGTGATTTTCCTTCTCAAATACGATTTAATGACAATGAGATAGATGAATTAATTTCTCAAACAGGCCCCTGTAGAAGGATAACTAAATTAGGGAACATAGGGCCTCGTAAAGTTTGGCAAGCGTATGAAGAATGTTTTACTGAAGAACACTATAGAAGTATTTTGGTTAATCGAAGAAGATAGGTGAAACCTCAAGAACATTTTACTGGAGGTTTTGGGTTAAAAAAGTCGCCTATTAGACTTTCGTAATTAAGGTCCTGATTTTATCAGGGCCTTTTTTATGCTCTAAACTTTAGAATCAAATGAGTATCGAAAAATCTGCCTAAACCTATTAAACACTAAAACCATGAATACAAATAAGATAAACATTCTGTTCCTCATAGAGAGAACAAAGCTCAATAAACAGGGACAATGTCCTTTGCGATGTAGAATAACCTATTTAGGAAAAAGAAAGGTGTTTGCAACAGGACATTTTGTTTTCCCTGATCAATGGGATAGCAAGCATCAAAAAGTCTATCCTATTACCGTTTGAAACTAACTGATTTTGATGGAAATTTTTCATATTATCAATATAGAAAGTGTCTCTATTGATAAATTCGATCATTCAAAAATTACGATTCGCTTTGACAGGATGTAACAAAATTGACTATTTTTGATTTCATTGGTACGTCAACGTTGGTTATTGATCTATCAATTTTAAATACTGGAATGTATTACATAAAAACAAAAACTACTACCAACAAACTATCTAAGCAATAGTTCCTTTTGGAATGCAACTGCTCTTATAATTTCTTAACAAACATGAAATGTTGAATTTGAGCACTACATTGTGCATTATTATTCTATTCTTTGCAGATATATCGCATTCTCAAAGTAATAGCGACTCTTTGAGAAGGATGTGGAATAACGAAGAAGGAATTGATTCTGTTAGATTCCAAGCATTAGACGAATATTATAGAGCTTATAAACATGTACAACCAGATTCTGTACTTGTAACGCTCGACTATTTCTATGAATTAGCCAAAGAGAAGAATGCTACCCTTCAAATGTATAAGGTATTAAATAAAAAAGCCAACATTTATAGGCATAAAGGTCAGCTCGAAAAATCAAGGAGTCTCTATTCTGAGGCATTAAATGGAGCAATCCAACTAAACAATCCCGCTTTGCAAGCCGTCGTAACAGGGAATATGGGGAATATTTTTCTTTTACGAGAAAATTATTTAAAAGCAACGCGTTATTATTCTGACGCTTTGAAAGTTTTTCAGGAGCAAGGTGACGAGAAGGGAGAAGCAGACATGCTGCTTGGTTTAGGAAGTGTAAACTTAACAATCGGCAATTATGATCTGGCTCTAGAGTATTACCAAAAATCGCTTGATTATTATAAAATAAATAACCCTGAAACATTAGAAGTAACAATCATATTAATGAACATAGGGTTAATACACGGTAAAAAAAAATCCTACATTGAAGCTGAAATTTCTTTCAAGAAAGCTCTTCAATTACTTCAAATAACAAATGATAAATTTTATTTAGTTAGGTGTTATTCAACCCTTGCCGAAATATATCGCGACCTGGGTCACTTGGACCAGGGATTTGACTATGCGAATCGCAGTTTAGCAATGTATATAGACCTCAATTTGGAAGAGGGAATTATGATGTCCCGTTTAGTCATTGCTCAATTAACGTTTAAAACGGATATAGAGGAAGCTACAAAGAAAAGTGAAGTCATTTTATCGGGCTTTACAAAAGAGACGACTAACGAATTTAAAAAAGAAACGTACGAATTACTGTACACGTGTTATAAAGCTCAAAACAAATTAGAATTATCACTTAAGATGCACGAATTGTACTCTATTTATAATGACAGTGTACAACTTAAAAAAAATAATTTTGCTGTTGCACGAGAAACTGTCAAAAACGACCATGAGCTTAGGTTACTTGAAAGCAAACGGGAAAACAAACGGGAAAGCGAAAATGAAAAAGGGAAACTTAAAGATACGCAACTCAAAAAAACGCTTATCATTATTTCAATTTCGCTATTTTTTATTGCTGGTCTGTTGTTCTATTTTATATCAACTGGTAAAAAGAACAATAAAAGAAGGAATCTATTATTAGAGGAAATAGAAAGTCTCAAGTTGAGTCAGAATGAAGAATTAACCAATGAGTCAAATACATCTCAATTATCTCGAGAAAAAATTGAACGTTCAATTAATCGAAGCCTTAACGAAACAGACTGGAAGGTCCTCACTTTTATATTTGAAGATCCGGTGATTTCAAATACTGAAATAGCTAAGAGGGCTTTTTTAAGTGTTCCTGGAATTGCCTCTTCATTGGCTAGGATGTACGAACATTTCAACATTAAAGAATCTAAGTACAAGAAGACTTCTTTATTACTTGAAGCGATGAAAATATCTAACAATCCGATTTCTATAAAATAGTCACAATCGTTCTATTTTCATTTCTAGGAATGAAGGCATTTTTGACAAATAGCTTCACATTTGCATCTTATAAAAAACGAAAAAAGATGCATCCTAAATCAATTCTATTAATCATCTCAATTCTTGCATTGGGGATAACAAGCCATGGTCAAGTTACAAATGGCAATGACATTGATGGAGAATCGGCCGGTGATCTTTCTGGATATTCCACTGCGATATTATCTGATGGTTCTATAGTTGCAATAGGGGCCGTTTTTAATGGCGGAAATGGCAATTCCGCCGGGCATTGGGTTCAAGCAGGAAATGATGTTGACGGCGAAGCTGCAGGTGACCAAGCTGGTTTCTCAATAAGTCTATCGTCTAACGCATCCACAGTTGCTATCGGAGCAATACAAAATGATGACAATGGATTGCTATCTGGTCACGTGCGGATGTATGATTTATTGCCGCCTATTTCAGTAAATGAATTGAATTCAAAAGCAACAATAAATTTTCACCCAAATCCTTCAAATAGCTTTATAACTATAAAAATGGATGAAGGCCAACTTAAGGAAGTAGAGGTATATAATTTGACAGGAAGTCTAGTTTATAAAACTGACTTGAATTCAAATCAATACTCTCTAAATAGTGTCAACTACGCTATTGGAACCTACATTTTAAAAATAGTAGATCAAAATTTTAATGTCACTGCTATTAAGTTTATTAAAGAATAATATTTACTAATCTGGAAAAATACGGCATTCACGCTATCTATTGGACAATAGATTAGCTAGGTGTCTCAAAACTACAACTCACAGGTAATTCTATCATATGCCTTTGATAATTGTTATCTCTCCCATTAATCCCAAGTTCTTATGAAACATTTGTTTTTTTACCTATTGATATCACCATATATTTTTGTTTGCACTGCTCAAGCCCAAAGTGCAATTGACTGTACTACATGTACGAACCAAACGGGTTCTTTTGCTGTCCCATCAGGAGATACGATCTGCTACAATACTAACACAACTATAGTAAATCTTAATATTGGGGCGAATGCAGTAGTGAATGTATGCCCTGGAGTAACTTTGACCATAGCAGGAAATTTAATCATATCTGTAGGTGCAAGTCTTGACATGTCGACATGTACAGAGATAAATATTGCTGGAGCCTTCCTAAATTACTCTAAGGTAGAGTACATAGGTCATCCAGCTGGGAATTGCTTAATTACTGTTGCCGGCAGTGTTGGTTTTACACAACCCTTATCTGATGACAGCGAGGTTTATTTTTGGACTGCTGGCTCTATTGGAGGCTCTCTAGGTGCAGCACAATTTGGAAATTACGTAAATCCACTCTGTAATGGATTTGCACTGCCCGTTGAATTAATGTATTTCACTTCAAATTGCGTCGATGAAAATCCCATCTTAACTTGGGCAACTTCTACAGAGTTGAACAACGACTATTTTACTATTGAAAGAAGCAGGGACGGACTTATCTTTGAAACAATGGAGAACATTGATGCCCTTGGAACAGGAACCACTACTCAACACTATTCTTGGATGGATTCCAATCCATTAGACGGAACATCGTACTACAGATTGTCACAAACTGATTTCAATGGTACAACAGAATTATTTGAAACCGTTTCGGTCAATTGTGGAAAAGAAAAAACAATTTTTTACCCCAACCCATTCAATAATGAATTTACATTGGTTTCAAAATTTGGAGGAACGTTAACACTATTTGATAGTGCTGGTAAATTGATTGTCGAGCAGTTCTTTATTGGCGGAAAAAATTCCATACAAATGGGCCAAATTAATTCTGGAGTCTATACTGCTTTTGTTACTCTTAACAATGGCAAACATGAAATACACAAACTCATTAAACTTTAATACTTTATGGGTAAGACTGTAATAACAAATCGAGTGCATAATGGTTAACTTTGGGGCAAGACAATAAAAAACTGTAAATAAGATCTCTATTGTTGAAAGATTCATTCCATTCAGTTGAACGCGTTCTGAACGTATACTTAAGTATATAAGCCACTATTATTTTCATAAATCAGATGAAGCAGAAACCAATATCTCATTTTCTTATTACCCGCATTACAAAAATGCACTTACTGTTTATAAGAATTCGCAATATTTTGAATTCGCAGATGAACGCTCGTTTAAATTCTGGGAAATTGCGCAGGATGGTACAAACCTTGGAATTCGTTACGGGAGAATTGGAATAAAAGGACAGGTGCAATTAAAATCATTCGGAACAGAAGAGGAAGCTGGAAATGAAATGGAGAAGTTGATCCGCTCGAAAGTTGCAAAGGGCTATTTGAAGATTGATTAGAGAGTTGACTCTAAATGATGAAAACTCATACTTCTTTTTTTCTTAAATTTATTTGACAATGACAAACCTACTACACGCACTTTATTTTTGTTCTGCTAGCAATGCTTGGGAGGTGCTCAACCCCCGAATATTATTCGGCTTCTGAAGGTTCAAGGAGTTCGGGAAATGTCGAAACGACTGCTGACCCAAATCCTGAAGATTTAGAAGAACAGTTGTATGACTTTTACAGCCGCACCACTTTCGTCGATTTTGATCACCCACTTATTGAAAAAACAAGAGATCCGAATTTTGTCGAAATGAATAGAGAGTATGATTCGACAGTGTTCAAAAAGGGAAGTTTCATTTGTACGTTTGAAGGTGTAGTAGTAGACGCGATTTTCAATGATTTAATGGTTACAGATCTTGATGGCAACCCACTTCGTCTTTATACTCTTAATTATGACATCGAATTCGATAAAGGCCAAAAAATTGAGGTTGTCTGGAGAGATGCGATTGAGTATAACGGCTTGGGACATGAAGACAATCCAGAAGAGAACTTCGAAAGAGTCGTTATCGCTGAAAAGGTTACCGCCATAAACAATTAATCTAGCATCTAAAATCCAATTCCCAACGCCTAAACCCTACCTCAATCTCCAACGAACACCAAGTGATCCAGTGACATACCCAGGGTTCTTAACATATTTATAGGCCAATGAATATCTTTCAATTAGGTAATTGCGATAGCCAAATAACAAGGTGAGTTTCATTCTAGGAAGCAATTGGTATGACGTTTCAAGCCCGCCCATAATTCCAAAGGCATAGCCGTGATTTTTTAATTTATTACTGGAAGACAAAGAAGCGTCTTCTGAAATGCCTAATGTCGAGTCATTTACCTGAGGAGTGCCCGATGTAACGCTCAAGTCGTATGATGTTGAAAGAAGGTAAGAATACTCATTCAGTAAGGCGATTTCTGCGGCAACCTGAAATTTACCTTTTTCTAATATCTTAAAATGTCCGAATATAGGGAGCCCTACTGTTGTTCGTTTGGTGGTGTTACTATAGGTTTCTGACTCTTCGTTGTCGAATCCCTTAGAAAAAGAAATTCCACCTCCGAATTGAAATCTCGAGCGCATTTGATAGAGCGCATAAACTTCAATTTCTGCATACCGTGCATGAGAAAATGTTTTTAACTCGACAGGAGTAAATGATCCGGGATTGTTCCAGGCCAATGCGGCGTCGTATTGCAAACCTTGAGTTGGCCTTGAAGCATTTATAAATCCTGTGAGTTTTGCACCAAAACTCCATTTTGGTTGAGGCAGAATTTGAATCAAGGAAATAATGTCGTTTTCACCTGTTTCCATAGGAATTCGATTCAGCGCTGCAAAATCCAAAGAAGAAATTGAATCTTCCTTATTTGTTTTCTGAGCATCAACTAAAGTTCCATTCCTTTCTTCTTGCGATGGAAGTGGTGGGGAATAGACAAGCCCCTTTTCAGGTAGAATATCGAATTTAATTTTAGGTAGGAATTCGCTGCGAAGTTTATCAGCTGCAGGCGTATTTATATGGGCTTTCTTCAAATTCGTTTTCTGAACAAGGTTTTCATTCGAAGCCCGATCTGATTTTGAATCTTGCTCAGTATTCAATTGATTATCGGATGTAGAATTCGCATTGTTTTGCTTGTTGATCTGATTATCGATCTGTTTTTTATTTTGAGCTTCAATTTGAGCTTCAATTTGAGTTTTTCCTGAAGTAGAAGTTAATGCGGTAGGGGTTTTGTTTTCGCTACCGTAACCAGAAACAGAATCAACTGCAAGAACAAAAAGGGCAAGCACAGCAGCGAAGGAGCACGTCCACCATAGAATGGCAAGGCGTTTTTTGCGGCCATCAAGATTGCTCGCAATGTTTTCCCAAACGGCATCCGATGGAGTGTCGCCAAAGCCATTAAAACGTTCCGAAACGATATTTGAAAATTCTTTATCTTGCATCTTTCATCATTTTCTTTTCCAATTCTGCTTCTTCTAGTATCATTTTCTGCAGTAGTTTTTTCGCTCTTGCATATTGTGATTTACTTGTACCTTCCTTATAGTTCAACTTCTCCGCAATCTCTCGATGGTTGTACCCTTCAATCGCGTAGAGGTTAAAAACGAGCCGGTATCCTGTCGGCAATGCTTGAATCTTCTTTAACAAATCTTTCAAAGCCATTGACTTTAAGGCATCTTCGGAAACTTCGTTAATGCTTTCCAATTGAACCTCATTGTAATGCCTCTCTCTCGTTTTTTCCTTTCTATAGAGCTCCAACGCTGTGTTAACGGTGATCACTCGTATCCATCCGCCTAATGAGCCTTGGTCTTTATAGGCTTTCAAGTTTTTAAATACTCGAATAAAACTCTCCTGCAAAATATCCTCAGCAACGTCTTCAGATGAGGCATATCTTAGCGCAACTCCTTTCATAGTGTATGAAAATCTTAGATAGAGTTCTTTCTGGGCTTGTCGTTTATTCCTTAAACAGGCCTGAACTAAATCCGAGTCGCTGAGCGAGTGATATGAAGATTTTATTATTCTAATTTTTTCATCTATTTACACTAAACCTAACGAAGAAAGATGTCATATGGTCGATTTTTCACTATTAAAAAATAAATGCTGTTCTTAACTCAAACGAAAGAGAATTGGAATGAAAGATTTCCTGCGATCGATCAAAGTCAATAAATTTCTTTTTGTAAAATGCGGTTGTACTGAATTGTATTCCATTTCCCAATTTGTAACTCGCGCCCAGTCCAATTGATCCAAGCATCGACCATTTTGATGCGACATGAGTTGGTCGTTGGTCCAAGTAATAACTTGTATTTAATCCAGTCTCCAAATGAAAGTTGAAGTTTGATTTAAGAAAATTGTATCTGAGAAAGGCCGGAATATCGAAGTAACTATTTGATTCATCGATGTAGTAATTGTATTGTGTCACTATGGTACCGTTCCAGTTGTGATATATGAGGTGATAGTATTTTCTAAATGTTTTTTTTGAAAATGCCAAACCCATTCCTATTTCCAGTTTTTCAGTTAGCGAGAATTGTCCAATGATTCCAGTTGTAAAGTTGATCTCGATCGGGTCAATTTTTTCTGTTGCATTGTCAGGAATATAAATACTCTTATTGGGGTTAAATCCTTCTGGAAATAAACCATTCAATTCTTCTGGTGATAAGTGTATTTCATTCAACTGTTTATCGAAAGAGCTCATGGTTCCAACCTTCCATCGTTTGAAATCCTTTGATTGTCCAAAAGAGGCAGCAGCTAGAAGAAGAACGAAACTTAAAAGAAGTGTTTTCATAACTGATTTCTTTGATTAGAAAATAAATGCCGTTCTCACTTCAAACGAAATTGAATTTGTATGAAAGAGGTCCTGTGATCGATCAAGATTTGTCAATTTCCGCTTGTAGAAGGCCGTTGAGCTAAACTGAATTCCATTTCCTAAGGTATAACTTGCGCCCAGTCCTGCTTGCCCAAAAAGGGACCATTTTGTAATGCCATAAACCTGTTCTTTCTCCAAAAGATGACTTGTTGTTAATCCTGATTCAACATGAAAATTCAATTTTGATTGAAGAAAATTGTATCGGATAAATACAGGAATGTCTAAATAATTATTCGATTGATTAATATAATAGTGAGATCCAATTGATACTTCATCCCAGCAAGTCCACCAAGTTTCATAATAATGCTTTCTAAATGTTTTTCTTGAAAGAGTAATTCCAGTTCCAATTTCAATTTTTGGTGTTAGAGAAAATTGCCCAACAAAACCAAAAGTAAAGTCAATGGACAAAGGTTCAATTTTTTCTGAAGAACTTTCAGGAACGTGAATTCTATCGGCATAACTAACGCCATTTTGATAAGATAGATTTAACTCAACGTCTGACAGGTATTTTTCGCCCAATTGTTTGTCAAAGGATATAACCGATCCAACTTTCCATCGTTTGAAATCTTTTTTTTGTCCAAAAGAACTGCTGGCTAGAAGAACTATGAGGCATAAGAGCAATGTTTTCATAATTGATTTTTTTTAAAAAATAAACGATGTTCTTAACTCAAATGCAACTGAATTCGTGTTCGTTAAGGTTGTCAATCTATTGAAATTGGAAATCTTTCTTTTGTAAAAAGCGGTTGCGCTAACGTTAATCAATCCACCGAAAGTATAACTCATCCCCAAACCTCCTTGTGTTCGTAAATTGTATCTAGGAGATATTTCACTGTAATTATTCAATCCGAAACTTGCCGTGATTCCGGATTCCACATGGAAGTTTAATTTAGTTTTCAAAAAATGATAGCGAACAAAAACGGGAGTTTCAATGAAACGGGATGGCTCAGGTGCGTAATAGCATTGAGAGAAATCAGTTCCGGTCCCACAAGTGAAGGGTAAATAGAGAATATCGTTTCCAGCTTGCTGTCGTTGTTTAGAATATGCAACACCTAAACCAATTTCTAATTTGGGACGAATTGAATACGAACTTACAACTCCAGCTGTAAAATTCCGCTGAGGAGTATAAGTTGATCCTCCGTAACATCCGCCTACTCCGAATCCACATTGCTCTTCTTGAATTGGCATTTTTCCAAATAGAAATACTTGGTCATCTTGGAATTGCCTATCATGTGATCCTGTCATTCCAATTTTCCACTTACCAAGTTCTTGAATTTGAGCACTTGCTGTAAATCCTGAAATAAGTATTAATGCTGTAAGTAATTCTTTCATAATTGTGCCTTGTTTGAAGGTATAATGCTCCTCGATAAAAAAGGGTTGCACGAACGAAAAATTAATTTGAAACGACGCTTTCATTCTTTCTTGTTACGAATACATCAACGCTCAGTTTAAGAAAGGATTAATAGTTTACATTTGCCGCATGGTGTCCAAGAATGCAATGGCTTTTATATTTATTACGATAATGATTGACTCAACAGGGTTGGGAATCATTATACCGTCATTGCCTTCATTGGTCGCGGAAACTGCCAACGTGACCTTGGAAGAATCAACCGTTTACTTTGGTTGGATCATCGGTTCTTATGCATTTATGCAATTCCTATTCTCGCCAATTATGGGAGGGTTGAGCGACAGGTACGGTCGTCGGCCTGTATTGCTTTTTTCCCTCTTCGGATTGGGGGTCGATTATTTGTTCATGTATTTCGCGCCATCTCTTGTTTGGCTTGTAATTGGAAGATGTATCTCAGGAATGTTCGGCGCAAGTTTCACAACAGCTTCGGCGTATATTGCAGATGTATCCAATAAGGAAAACAAAACCAAGAACTTTGGAATGGTTGGTGCCGCTTTCGGTGTAGGCTTTGTATTCGGAACAGCCATCGGTGGTTTGCTGGGTGATTTTGATCCTAGATCTCCATTTTTAGTCGCAGCTGGATTGTCCTTATTGAATTTGATCTACGGTTTCTTTGTTTTGAAAGAATCACTTCCCGTTTCCAAAAGAAGACCATTTAGTTTAAAACGGTCGAATCCGATTGGCGCGATAAAGCAAATGAGAAAGTACAAAGCTCTGGGTGGATTGTTTGTTGTGATCTTCTTTTATTACTTAGCGGGAACGGCAATTCATGTGTCGTGGGTGTACTACACCGCCGAAAAATTCTCATGGTCATTGTCCGAAGTTGGAGTGTCACTCGCCATCGTTGGTGTTTGTATTGCCGTTGTTCAAGGCGGATTGACGGGACGGTTTGCCAAGGCGTATGGCGATGTTAAAACGGCATTTATCGGCTTGTTCATTTTTGTTCTTGCCTTGGTCGGAATCTCCTTCGCGACGGAGGGGTGGATGTTGTATGCGCTAATGATTCCTTATGCCTTTACTGGCTTAGCGAGTCCCGCGATAAAAGCAATTATGTCCAACAATACGATAGAAGAGGAGCAAGGTGAACTTCAGGGCTCAATCACAAGTATCATAAGTGTTGCTGAAATTATTGGCCCATTAATGATGATGTGGTTGTTCGCCTACACAACAATCGACGTTGCGGAAGAAAGTAAATTCTACGGAAGTCCATTTTTGTTGGGATCTGTTTTTGTAGTTATCGCGACGGTTATTTTTGCTGTGGCAACTAGGAAGCGCTAATTTATAAGCTGAAATGATTTCAAAACAATTGCAAGCTTCATTCTTCAGGTCTTTTGTATCGTATGTGAAAGTAATTCTTGATTAGAGTTTATTTAAATTAAAAAACAAACTAATACGAATATTCATGAGCCAACGATCATCATGAACTCCACTGGTATAGGTTGTTGGTCCATTCGTATGAAAAATATCTTCTGATTTTATTTCATTTCTATAGGCCGCTCCAAGATTAAGATCGAAACCCCACGTACTTCCTGCTTGAAAACCAATACTTGTTCCGAAGTCACGAATTGAGGAGTTTAGTCGTTCTGCTTCCCCATCTTGTAACGGGTATAAATTTTCAGTATGTAAAAAGCGCTTTCCAATTTTTGAAAATCCATTGAAGTACAGTTGAAATTTGCCCCACTTGAGAAAAGTAGGGTAGTACCTGAGTTCAAAAGCTCCGTAGCTCCTACCATCTTTCTGCCAATATTCATCGTAGTTCGTAACGTCTCCATTGATTGGCACTTCTCTTTCATGCTTATACGAAAAGTGAACAATATCTGCTAAAACTGAGAATTGCTCGAAAAATCGAAATTCAATTCCCGCTGAAACGGCACCTGCCCACTCATCCTCGATTGCAACCATGGCCAATGCCTTAAAGCGTAAAATGGTTTCAAACCTTGCTCGAATTGGCTCATTTCCATAATATTCAAGTTCTCTCTGAGCTACGACAGTTGTCATATTCATAAGTAGGATTGATAGGATAATGATGTTTTTCAAGCTAATTAATTTGAATTTTCAACAATTTCCGCCACAACTCCCGGATCAAGGAGCGTCGACGTATCTCCAAAATTTGCCTTCTCTCCTTCAGCAATTTTTCTTAAAATGCGCCGCATGATTTTTCCCGATCTCGTTTTAGGAAGTCCAGTTACGATTTGAATCTTATCGGGCTTCGCGATTTTGCCAATCCCCTGAGAAACGGATTCAATCAACGATTTTCGCATCTCTTCAATATCGGTATCATTTGCAGCGTTCACCACAACGTAAGCGTAAATCCCTTGACCTTTAATATCGTGAGGATAACCAACAACTGCCGATTCAATAGCGTGTTCGTTGGTGTTAATCGCGTCTTCGATTTCGGCCGTTCCAAATCGATGACCCGAAACGTTTATCACATCATCCACACGGCCAATAATTCTGTACATTCCATTCGCATCGCGTTTGGCACCATCTCCAGTAAAGTAATATCCTTTGTAATTTGAAAAGTAAACGTTCTTGCAACGCTCATGATCTCCGTACGTTGTTCTGATCATCGACGGCCAAGGGAAACGAATGCACAAATAGCCTTCCTGCTCATGTTCTTCGATAATAGTTCCATCGCTATCGAGAAGTACAGGTTGAACTCCTGGAAGCGGATGTCCTGCATGCGTCGGTTTCATTGGAGATAAATCGCCAAGTCCAGATAGCATTATTCCACCTGTTTCGGTTTGCCACCACGTATCCACAACAGGGCAATTTCCTTTTCCAATGTTATCGAAGTACCATTGCCAAGCTTCTTCATTGATCGGTTCTCCAACGGAGCCAATTACTTTAAGGTTGCTTAAATCGTATTTATTCACAACCTCCAAACCTTCTCCCATCAAAGATCGAATGGCCGTTGGTGCCGTGTAGAATTGGTTCACTTTGTATTTTTCGCAGATCGCCCAAAAACGTCCGCAATCGGGATATGTTGGAACGCCTTCGAATATGATTGAGGTTGCTCCAGAAAGAAGCGGACCGTAAACGATGTATGAATGCCCAGTGATCCAACCGATGTCGGCGGTACACCAAAATACATCGGAACCTTCATGCTGGAAAACGTTTTCGAAGGAATACGAAGTGTAAACCATATAACCTCCGCACGTATGCACAACGCCTTTTGGCTTCCCAGTCGACCCTGAAGTATACAGAATAAACAACAAGTCTTCACTTTGCATTTCTGTCGCTTCACAATGTTCGGGCATGTCCGCAATAAGGGTGTGGTAGTCCAAATCGCGCCCTTCTTGCATGTTTGAACCGCAATCAATACAATTCAATACAATGACGTGTTCAATGGACGTGCACGTCTCAAGAGCGGTGTCAACCATTCCTTTCAACTCAACTTGCTTTGCACCTCGGTTCAATCCATCTGATGTGATGACAATCTTTGCTTGAGCGTCATTTATTCTGTCTGAAAGTGCGTTCGATGAAAACCCAGCGAATACAATCGAGTGAACAGCACCAATTCGTGCACATGCAATAATCGAAACGACGGCTTCCAAAGTCATCGGCATGTAAATACAAATTCGATCGCCTTTCTCAACACCCAATGATTTTAACGCATTGGACATTTTACAAACTTGAGTGTAAAGTTCGTTGTATGTAATGCTTTTGTTTGGAGCAGTTGGATCGTTCGGTTCCCAATGAAAAGCAACTTTATCGCCGTTCTTCGCCAAGTGTCGATCCAACATGTTCTCAGTTATGTTCAGTCTTCCGCCGTCAAACCATTTTACGTGTGGTTCATTAAAGTTCCAATCCAGAACAGAATCCCATTTTTTACGCCATGTAAATGTATTGGCAATGTCTTCCCAAAATTCATTTGGTTTAGAGATACTTTTTTGATAGTCAGACTGATACTGGTCAAACGATTTAATGCGTAAACTCATAGGTTGGTTATTTCAACTAAAAATAATAAATACAATCAATTAACCGTGAGGATCGCGGTTTCTACTTCAAATTTCAATCACTTAACGACGAAATCAAAAAGTTCCAGTTTTACGGTTCCCTTCAACTGTTTAATCTCTTTGTTCCAAACAAATACGGTTAAGAGTCCCGTTGATGGTCGTTCATTAATAACAATTCCAAAATCGAACGTTATTCTTCCATTCTGATCAAGAATCGTATACTCATTCAGCGTTATGGCGTTTGAGCTATTGTCCATTGCGTTTTCAGCGTTTGAGGATTTGAAAACCAATTTCGTTTTGTCGGTAATCTCTAAATTCTCGATTGAACCCGAACATCTAAGGTATTGAGATGCACGCAAACTACCTTTATACACACTATTGTACTCGAGGTTATTATTGAAATCGACTGAAAACTCGTCCCTTTTCTTCTTTTTCAAAAACGAATTCCGTTGGTATAATTTAATGTTCGAAATCTTATCGATGTAAATTTGATGGTAGAGTTTTGGTAAATCTGGTCTCATTTTATCTTTTATGATAATGTAGTCCAGCAATGTGTCAGCGGGCGAACTTGCAGATTGTAGTGACTTGAACGGTAGTTTTTCCAACCGTAGGCATTCTCTTGCCATCGGAATATCCATCGATCCAACGGTGCTAGGTAGCTGGTTGGTTTTTTCTGGAATTAACGTCAATAATTTCTTGTCAAAGTGTTCGTAACGGAAAAGAAGCGAACTATCGAAGCTAAATAGTTTGACAAAGAAAAAACAGGCAAGAAAAATCAGTGGATAGGCTCCCCATTTAATGTTCCAACGATCGAGGGTGAAGAAGAGTGCTCCAAAAAATAGGACGACTAAATAGAGTGCTGCTCGATCCAAAGGGAAGTTAATGCCCAATACACTGTTTTGAATGAGAATGGCCAGGATACTTGCGATTAAAAAGATAGCGAAAACGTGCTCTATTTTGAAAACGGTTTTGTCTCGTAAAAAGAAAAGAGCGAGTGAGACTAGAATAAATAACAGAGTGCAACTTAGTATTATGTCTATCCAAAGGTTGCTTGATTTCCAAAGCGCATAAGTGATGGAGTGGACCGTTGTTTCAAAGAAGCTACTTGAATCGCCGAGATAAAACTTGCCCGATTGGTTCAGTTCAAGCGAATACCCCACGAGGTAGGCGATAAGTACAAGCGGAATGAGCAATACAATGAGCAATCGTTTAGACCTACCTTTCCAAATGAATAGCCCAAGGTAAATGATGGCGAACAATGCAATGGGCAGAAGGGTGAGGTTGGCGAATATTGCCAGAATCCAGCCTATTAATGTTCCAATTAGGTATTTCTTTTTATCGTATTTGAAATACATGAGCATTTGCTGAATCGCCATTACTAGAAAGGCCATTGACATTCCATATCCTCGTGCGAGTGCAAAGTATTCAATGATAAAAGCGGTACTTGCTAACGTTATTAACAGCCCATAAAAATTGATTTTAGCGTTTATAAAATGCCGTAATCCATAGATGGACCAAAAATAAATGGGAAATGTGATCAAATTTGGAAGTCTGACTACCCAAAGATTATCGGAGCCAAACAAACGAATGAAAAGTCCGCCTAGAAAGCTATTTGTAAAATGATTGTTCGCATCTAGAACTCCATCTCTTGGAATAAAATTCCATGAAACCATATAGTTCCATTTGGTGAAAATTTCATCGTAGATAAAAAAGACGGTGTTTGCCCGAATGATGAGGTAACTCCAAAGCAAAAGAAAAACCACAAAGATGACAATGAATTCAGTTGTTGGCTTTTTTTTTATCAAGGCGTTCATGGATTCAATTTCATTTAAGCGCTACAATAAAGTGAAAATTGTAATGTCGTCCTAAAATAGGCAAAGCTTTCACCCCTTTCCTGATTGTGCATCGTAAGTTACTATATGAAGCAGAATGGTTCAGCGTTGTTCATTTAAACACTAAAATGAAATAAAGAATCTTACGCTACGGTTATTTTATTGTAATACTTTACATTTGAAGCCTTAATGATATTCACGTCCGTCATATTCCTATTTCTATTTCTTCCGATCGTTTTGATTGCAAGTATTGCGATGCCTATTCGCATTAGAAATGTGATTTTACTTTTTGCAAGTTTGTTTTTCTATGCTTGGGGAGAGTCGGAAATTGTGGTGATCATGGTCGCTTCGATTCTTCTGAATTATGTCGTCGGGATCATGATGAATCAACCCAGTGAAAGGCGGAAACTCATTCTCACCATCGGAATCATTCTAAATCTCGGGCTTCTTTTTTGGTTCAAATATTTCAACTTCTTTTTTGATAACGTCAATGACTTCCTCGAATTGACAGGAGCGGACAAACTTCATTTGGATAAAATTCACCTTCCGATTGGAATATCATTCTTTACATTTCAAGGAATTTCATACATCGTTGACGTCTATCGAAACCAGGCGAAGGCTCAAATGAATCCGATTAAAATTGGACTTTATATTTCTCTTTTTCCACAGTTGATTGCAGGTCCGATTGTTCGGTACACGGACATCATGCATCAAATTGACAAACGTCGAACGACTTTGGATCGATTGTTTGAAGGAAGTAAACGATTCATCGTTGGTTTTGCCAAAAAGGTCATTATAGCGAATGGTGCGGCTCAAATTGCCGATGCGATATTTGATAGTAATGTGGGAGAGTTAAGCTCATTGGCCGCTTGGGTTGGTATTATAGCGTATACGATTCAAATCTATTTCGATTTTTCTGGATACTCAGATATGGCAATTGGACTCGGGAAAATCTTAGGGTTTGATTTCGAAGAGAACTTCAATTTCCCTTATGTCGCAAGATCGATTCGGGATTTTTGGAGGAGATGGCACATTTCACTTTCAACATGGTTCAGAGATTATCTCTACATCCCTTTGGGCGGGAATAAAAAAGGGGAGAAGCGAACATACGTCAACTTATTAATCGTTTTTATTTTAACTGGGTTTTGGCACGGCGCGAGTTGGAGTTATATGTTCTGGGGCGTGTTTCACGGTATGTTCTTAATTATCGAACGCCTGGGGTTCAGTACGATTTTATCGAAGATGATTGCTCCACTTCAGCATTTGTACTTGCTTTTGGTTGTCATGATCGGTTGGGTGTTCTTTAGAGTTGAAGACATCACCGACGCATTCAGCTATCTGGGCGTATTGTTCGGAAACGGATCGGATGGCTCTGTTTTGCCGTTCGTAAATAACTATACCTTGTTGGCGCTTGTATTGGGTTTCATTTTCTCCGTGAACATCAAGCAAGGAATTCAATTTGTTGAATCCAGTACAGGACTTTCTCGATTTCGTGTTTACATGGAAATCCGAACGGTTCTCTATCTACTTTTCCTCTTTCTAATTTTCTTTTTCTCAATTACAGAAATTGCAAGCGACACGTACAATCCATTTATTTACTTAAGATTTTAGAAATGGAAGAAGCGACTAGAAATAGAAGGTTTAGGCTCAGCGATATCAAAAAGTTGATTTTTGTTTTGGTGTTTTTCGGGATTCTAATCATTCCGACAATTCAAATGATCGAACCGATTGTTGAAGTTGGCGAAGTTGAATCCTTTGACGAGAAAAGAGAATTGGCGACTTGGAAGGATGTTGACACCAAATCGGCGGATAGTTTTATTTCAAGCTATGAAAGGTATTATAAAGACAATTTTGGATTCCGAGACTTATTTATCTCATTGAACAATCGATGGAAGGTGAAGCAATTTAAGGTGTCTCCAATTGAAAGGGTCTTGATTGGAAGTGAAGGATGGTACTTTATTACAATCAACAAAGGCGTCGAAGACCATACTGGTAAGATTAAGATGAAAGAGCAGGATTTGAATGCAATCCGAGAAAATCTTGAATACAAACGCGATTACATTGAAAGCCGTGGAGGTAAATTCTATCTGGTTGTTCTCCCCGACAAAATGAGTGTTTACTCACGTTATTTACCGTATTTGAATCATGGAGATAACCCAACGCGGTTTGACCAAATTCTCAAGTATTGTAACGGAAGCGGGCTTGAAATCGTTGACATGCGCGCAGAATTACAAGCACGTAGCGAACTCGAATTGGTGTATCAAAAAACGGATTCGCATTGGAACAAGAATGGTGGTTTTGTTGCATATCAAATTATCATGGAGCGTTTGAAAAAAGATTATCCTGAACTGAATGCGTATTCTCGCGATCAATTCAATACTGCAAAAGAGGGGACACGAACAGGTGATTTGACAACGCTTGCAGGTGTGGCCGCATACGAGGAGAATGTTCGTTTTTACTACCAGACGAAACCAAATGTGTACAAAGGTCAATTGGAAATGCTCGATAAGTACCAAGATTATTATGAGTCTTACAAAGCAACGTTTAGTTGCTTTAATCCAACTTTGCAAGAACCTAAATTGATGGTTATAAACGATTCGTACATCAATTTCATTTGTAATTTCTTAGGAAATCACTTTTCTGAAAGTCACTATTTCTGGTCGCACGATTTCAGAGAAGAATTGGTCGATGAGATTGATCCTGACATTTTTATTCAGCTCATTGTAGAGCGAAGTTTACCCGACGTTGTGGCATTGGATAAATAATTCAGGTGCAATAGAAAATTACGTCATTCAGAGGACGGTTTATTTTCGCCGAAGTACTATTTCACCTTGGAATTGCGCGAGCTGATAAAAGTATTTTCGATCGCATGCCTAAAGGCAAAACACCAGTTCTAAGTGTTCAAAGGAGAATTAAGAAGCTTTCGTTTGTTGCGCTGTCTGAAGTGGAGTAGAGCGGACGCTACTAATTCATAAAAACGTCCTTGAAAAAGAAGAAGAAGACTGCAGCATGCGCTGGATCAACTCCTTTTGCCGTTCCAATTTGGCTTCCTTTGTAATACACATCACCATCTGATTGGATTTCTCCAACTTCACTTCCACGGTAATAAACATCTCCGTCTGATTGAATCTCGCCAATTTCACTGCCTTTGTAATAGATGTCTCCGTCGGATTGAATTTCACCGATTTCACTTCCCTTGTAATAAATATCACCATCCGATTGAATTTCTCCTACTTCCGATCCGTTTACATAAACGTCACCGTCGGATTGAATTTCTCCAATTTTAGAACCTTTGTAATAGATGTTTTGAGCAGATAAATTGGAAATGGCAAATGCAACTAGTAATGTGGTAAGAATGTATTTCATAGTGGTTAAAGTTTTATTGGCTTGAATTGTAATTTAATTCTGTGGGTTCAATTTACGAAATTATTAGTACTAATAAAACTCGTTTTTCGATAAAGCTTATACTTAAGTGGGGTTATCACAAATCAAGTCGAATCAAATTTAATTGGTAATTCATCTCGACTTTCGCAAAACAAATCTACCAATTGGCAAAATTAACAGTATGCTTCCCTTGAATTTGTTCATTTTTGCAGAAACAATTTTTGAACAACTTCAATTCAATAGCTAAAATCATTTGCTTGCTACTCTTTGTAATGGCAGGGTTCAATGGTAATGCCCAGCAACCATCACATTTTTACCTTGGTTCAGTTGAGTTCGCAAATCGACACATCTACTCATTAATTCATCATTCCGATAAACTACTTTATGTAGGAACGAATGATGGATTATTTTTTTACAAAAATGGTGAATTCAAAGTAATAGCGCCAGCACCAGAACAAATTGGAAATTCAATATTTTCCTTGGTTGGCAACAGTGAAGGTGTGCTTCATGGAGTAAACTTATCTGGACAGATCTTTAAAGTTGTAGACGATCGATTGGAATATATTGACCAAGTACCATCAAAATATTTAGGATCGGGGGTTACATTAACGTTTAATGAAAAAGATAGAATGATCGTTAATTCGGCAGGAATTCTTAAACGAGAGGAGCATGGATGGAAAAGAATTTACAATTCAGGTTCTATATTTCAAATCGAATTAAACTCTTTCAATAGAGCTGGGATGTTGACCACCGACCTATCTAAGAATACAATTATTAAGATTTGTAATGATTCACTGGAAAAATTGGCATCTCTATCCTTAGAGTTTGCAAGGTCCTCGAAATATTTCTTTGTTGGTAAGCTAAATCAGACATTCATATCATTGAACAGTAGTGGCGGATACTACAAGCATCAGGAAAAAAAAGAAGGATATTTTGATAACCTTAACGTTCGTACATTCGTTCAGTTGGGTGAAAATGAAGTCTGGGCACTTGATCAAGTAAGTGGACTGCAGATGATCTCTTTGGAAAATTCGGAGTTAATCTTAGGTAAATTGTTATTCAATAATATATTTATATCGTCAATTTCTAAATCCAGTAATGGTACAATTTATCTGGGAACATTTAATCATGGAATTATTGTAGTGCCGAACATTGACAGCGATGTGAAATATTTGGATCATTTGTATTTGTCGAGTGTTTGTGTAAGCCCGAAGGGAATTGTCACGATGGATAATTCAGGTTCTATATACGCATTAACAGATAATAAACTTTCTCTTTACAGAAACAAGGTTTCGTATGAAAGAGGAGTTTTAATGTGTTTTCCAGAGGTAGATTTTGACATAGACCCTGAACGCAAGTCTCTCATTTATGATTTAAAATTGGGGGAAATAAAAACGTTCATTGGTGTGTTAAAAGATGGAGTTCAAGTTGATAATACAACTGCTATACTGGCAACTTCAAAGGGAGTATTTCGAAAAGGGAATGGGGCATCTAATTTTAATTGGATTGATTACTTGTATGGTTGGTCAAGGCTTCCACTAGACAAGTTTCGATGTACGGCTGTCACATTAGACACAGCGGTTGGGGATTTATACTATTCAACCCAACAAGAACTTCTCTATCTAAAAGCCAATGGAGAATCATTAACGATAAAGTACAAAGGGGCAGACATTTCTTGTAACGACCTTATATACAAGAATGGGTTCATCTGGTGTGCGACGCAGGAGTTTGGCGTTCTGAAAATCAAAAAGGGTATCGTTGTTGATGAATTAACTGTGAAGGAAGGACTTGGAAATAATTCTGTTTTTAAAATTGAATTTCACGACTCCAAACTATTTATTGCCCATAAGAGCGGTTTTCAGGTCTATAATGAATCAGATCAACGATGGAGATCTATTGGTACACCTGAAGGACTGGAAAGTGGGTCAGTAAGGGATTTCACGTTCTTTAATTCCAGACTTTACGTTATTTCCAGAGGCAAACTAATTTCTATTCCATTGGATCAAGTGGAGAAGAAAGTCGATTATAGTTTACTAATTCCATCTGTGAAACTAGGTAATGTAACATTGAATGGTAATAACCCAATAACCAATTCGTATGAACAAAATCATTTGATTGCAAAATTTGATTTCCGAGGAATTGAATTTGAGTCCGAAGCAACCATTCAATATCGACTGATTGGACTAAGTAATGAATGGAAAAGCTTGCCAGCCACTGCTTCCGAAGTTGAATTTAATGCACTAGCTCCTGGAGATTATGAATTACAGGTTCGAACTAGCTATCGATCAACCGTAACAAAGAGTCAGTGCTACACATTTAGTATCTCACCTCCTTTTTGGCAGACTTTATGGTTTTTTATCTTAATTGTAGTTCTGACATCATTCGTTCTGCTCGTAATCTTTCGAATTCGTTTGAAAAGAAATCGGATTGAGCAAAAAAGAATATTGGATCAACAGAAGATGCAAACTGATTTGTTTGAATCAGAATTAAAGGCTTTGCGATCACAGATGAATCCCCATTTCATTTTCAATTCCTTGAACTCAATCCAAGCATTGGTATTAAAAGAGGATACGGAGAGCTCTTACGATTACATTACACTTTTTGCTAAGTTGGTGCGCAGTACGCTTAATTACTCCAATCGTGAATTTATTCCAATTGAGAGCGAGTTGGAGTTTTTGGAAGTCTATCTTTCACTGGAAAAACTACGTTTCGGAAAGAAGTTTGAGTATGAAATCATTTTCAATGAAGAGCGGGATATTGATGTACCGTCTCTTCTTATTCAACCGTTTATTGAAAACGCATTACATCACGGTTTAATGCATCGTAAAGGGTTTAAAAAACTTTCAATTAAATTTGAATTGGGTGAGAAGTTGAAATGTGTGATCATTGATAATGGTATTGGCAGAGTGAAGGCAAAGGAAATAAACCGAAGGAGAAGTGGGGAACATGAATCTTTTGCACTATCAGCTATTGAGCAACGAATGCGTTTATTGAATAAGCAATTGGGTGAAGAAGCGGGAAGTTATTCGATTGAAGACTTGTATGAAGGCAATGAACCTACAGGAACACGAGTTGAATTGATCATTCCATTTAAAAGTCAATATTGATTCGCAAAATTAAATGGACCTTTGGCAAAAGGAATTGAACTAAGATGAAAGTTATTACTTGATTTACAGAATGGAGAAATTAAAAGTCATATTGGTTGATGACGAAGACTTGGCGTTGGATGTACTTACAAACTTATTAAGTAGGTCTAACATTTTGGTTGAAATCGTTGCCAAATGCAATGATGTGGTGGAGGCGGTAGAAAAGATTAAAGAACTGAAGCCTGATGTCGTATTTCTAGATGTACAGATGCCTGATTATGCTGGATACGAAATCGTGAACTTTTTTGAAGAGATCAATTTTGAAATAATATTTGTAACGGCCTATGATCAATATGCAATAAAAGCTTTTCAGTTAAGTGCAATCGATTATATCGTAAAACCAGTTGAACGCAATCGACTGGAAGAGGCACTGCAAAAAGTAGCTGATAAACGTGAAGACAAAGCAGTAAAGGAAAACTATCAAGTGCTTCTTGAATCAATGCGAGATAAGGAATTGGGCAAGATTATTCTTCCTGAGTTGATAGATGGAGAGTTAAGCCAACGTGTACTTCACTTCAAGGATATCATAGCCGTTGAGGCATTGAGGTCTTATTGCCAAATTCATTTGAAAAACGAATCTCCTTTCTTAATAAGTAGAAACTTAAAATACTTCGAATCATTGTTGCCCGAAAAGCACACGTTTTTCAGGTCACATCGCTCTTGGATTCTTAACATGGATTGTGTAGAAAAGTTCTTTCGTAAAACAGGAGAAGTAGGAATGGGAAAAGGGCTAACAGCAAAGGTGTCAATGAACCGATTGAGCTTATTTGAAGAACAGACGACAGTCTAAGCAATCATTCGGAAAAAAAATAGTGCCCTTCGCAAAACGGATTAATTCAATTTTCTAAGTTGTAATATTCTTGTATCAACTAATTAAAAATAGATGATATGAAAAGAATACTACTTTCAACTTTAGCCATTGCTACAATAAGCACTGGAGTTAACGCCCAAATAACGATCAATAGTACCAACCTGTTTGAAATAGGAACAACTGTAGAACAAGCAACAGATAACAATCCAACGACTATTTCAATTGGATCAAGCGGAGCAAATCAAACTTGGGACCTGTCAATGCTTAATGAAGATGCGTTAGGGACTATAGCATTTATTGATCCATCAACTCTACCTGGGAATAGTGGTTTCCCAACCTCGAACATAGGTGCAACGTATAGCTCAGATCCAAACACGTATTTATTCATGACAAAAAATAGTTCAGGAATTATTTTCGATGGAGCATACTTTGATATGAATCCTTTCTTCACTATTCCTATAGATGAAACTATGATAACTTTTCCATCAACAATGGGAACAAATTTTTCTACAAACATTGTCGATAGCGAGGTGACAACGTACCCTGTAATGGCTGATCCGGATGATATGGGGGGCGGGAATAATGGTCCAGCAAATTATATTTTTGAAGTGAAGGTTTTGTCGGATATTGATTTAGCCAGTACAATTGATGCCTGGGGAGATGTTACAACTCCAATGGGAACATTTGCTTCATTAAGACAACTTGTCCTTCGTGAGAGCTTTGATACTACGTATGTACGTACGGATGTGAATCCAACTTGGCATCCAATATCAGTTGATAATGCAATGGCTTTGGGCATAAGTCAGTTTGGTGCAGGCGTTAAAAGAACTGCGAGATGGTGGTCAGATAACGCTACTTCTAAATTTGTTCTCGTAGAAATGGAATATCAATTAAATGGTACTGTAAACAAAGTTGATTGGTTAAAGTCTGCTACATCATCTATTTCTGAAAATGCCATGATTGACATTTCAATTTATCCTAACCCAGCCTCTTCAATAATCACAATTGACACAGACGAACAAATTGAAACTATCATGATTTACGATCTGTTCGGGTCTTTGATTCAACAAGAGTCAACGGCTTCATTCTCTATTGAAGAATTGCCTTCAGGAGTATATTTCGCGAACGTTCAGACTAGTAATGGAATGGCACGCGTTCGTTTTGTTAAACAGTTATAGATTACTACATAGGTAGTTTTTTTCATAGAAAGAAAGTCATGAGCAATCATGGCTTTCTTTTTATATATAGGAATTACTTGCATCGAGCTAAATTAACTCCATTCGGAAAGAAAATAGCGCCCTTCGCAAAACAATTTATTCCAATCTTCTAAGATGCGATATTCTTGTATCAACTAATTAAAAATAGATGATATGAGAAGAATAATACTATCAATTATTACAATAACAGCTTTAAACTTTGGAGCAAATGCTCAAAACGTAAATATACCTGATGTTAATTTAAAGCATGATTTATCAGAACATGGAATAACGATTACCGGACCCGGAATAAATATAATCGACACCAATGGTGACGATGAAATTCAGGTAAGTGAAGCATTGGCTTATACTGGAAAAATACAATTAGGTGTTGCACCAGGTACAGGGGCTATTTGGGATCATACAGGAATCGAAGCATTTGCAAATACGACGGATTTTTATTTGCAAAATACACAAGGTACTTCACTCAATTTAGGACCAAATACTGCACTTACAAAGATTTCGGTTCAATCAAATAACATTACAAGTTTGTCATTACCAGGAGGAACTGCTCTTACGGACTTGGCGTTGTACTGCACAGACATTCCAATGTCTTTAGATATTAGTCAATATGTTAATTTGATAAATCTAACGTTCAGACATTCAAATTTCACATCAATAGACTTAAGTCCATTTACATTATTGGAAACTTTTGATGGAGAGAATAATGAATTTACGAGTATTACCTTCCCTTCTCCATCAGCACTAACATCAGTAACATGTAAAACGAATAGCATTGCTAGCATTGATGTATCACAATTAACGTCACTTACTCAGTTTACGTGTAACGATAATCAACTCACATCATTAGATGTGAGTATGCTTCAATCCTTGAGTATTCTGTATTGTGGATGGAATGATTTGACCTCATTGAATGTAGCTAACGGGAACAATTCAAATTTCTCGGCATTTTATACGATAAACAACCCAAACTTAACTTGTGTTAAGGTTGATGATGTTGCCTATAGTACATCGAATTGGTCAGATGTTGACGGTGGGGTAAGTTTTAGTACGAGCTGTGGTTTAGGAGTTAACGAATTATTAGGAACAACGATTAATGTATACCCAAACCCAGCCTCTTCTATAATCACAATTGACACGGACGAACAAATTGAAACTATCGTAATTTTTGATCTGTTCGGGTCTTTGATTCAACAAGAGTCAACGGCTATGTTCTCTATTGAAGGATTGTCATCAGGAGTATATTTTGCCAACGTTCAAACAAGTGCAGGAATGGCACGTGTTCGTTTTGTGAAAGACTAATCGATTATTACATAAGTAGTATTTCTTCCAGAAATGATTCGACCTAACATTTTAAATACAATTAACTCCATTCACAAACAATCATTGTCAATTCCGGGAAGTACTTTTTGGGCAAATCCTGACCAACAATAAAATAATCACTTAATAGAATTATGAAAAAACAAAAACTCACATTCAATGACCTTTTGAGAAGGTTCAATAAGTATAGAAAAAAGCTTGTTCGTCTGCAAGAAAGTGGAAGAAATGAGCGTAGACAAAGTGTTCTTCTTAAGCACATTGAACGTCTATTCGCTAAAATTAAAAGTTTAGAGTTGAACATTAAACGTAAAGCAGTTCTTGCTGCAAGTTGTGCTGCAGTAGTGAGCTTAGGTGTTCAAAATGTGAACGCACAAACGGAGTTTGAAGAAAATCATGTCAATATGTTTTCTTTACAGCCGGTTCCTTCAGGAGTGAGTAATGTTGAAGGTAGCCTTACGTCTGGAGATTTAGATAACGATGGAGATTTAGACATCCTAGCAGCTAATTCAGATGGTGATTTCTTTTATTATGAGAATACTGGAACAGCATTGGCTCCAGACTACGCTGCTCTGCAAACAAATCCCTTTTCTTTAGGTTCTACCAATCAATATTTAAAACCAGCATTTGTTGATTTGGATAACGATGGTGATTATGATATTTTGGCAGGAGAATACAATTACGGTTCTTGGGTAATCAGTTTTGTATACATGGAAAACACTGGAACTTCTTCTTCGCCAAATTTTGCCGCACCGGTTACCAATCCATTCTCTCTTGTTGTTCCGTCACACATACCTAACCCAACCTTTGGTGATTTTGATGGGGACGGTGACTTGGATATGTTCACCAATAGTGATTACTATGAAAACATAGGGACTAATGTTGCTCCAGACTTCGCCGCTCCAGTTGTAGATTACAACTCAATGGGAAATCTAAGCGATAGTAGACTTGTTGACTTAGATAACGATGGTGATTTAGATTTGTTAGCTACTACTTCTAGTGCATTTAAATATTTTGAAAACACGGGAACTGCTACTGTCGCAAATTTAGCGGCATTTGTAATTGAACCATTTTATTTAAAGAATCTTTTTGGAACAGTGCGTGGGACAACTGTGGGTGACTTCAATGGAGATGGAACCTTTGATATTATTGCACCTAACCTCTACAACGGAGAGCTTCGTTTTTACAAAAATGATGGAACTATGTCAGCTCCAAACTTTACTGATGGACATATGGGTATGTTTTCACTTACGACAGGAGAGATCCATGGTGAAGCTCAATCGTTTGGTGATTTAGATAACGATGGTGATATGGATATGATAGCAGAAAAGGATGGTGATTTGTATTATTATCAAAATTCTGGAACTGCGGCTGTAGCTAATTTCGAAGTCCCAGTTATTAATCCTTTCGGTATGACAGTGGATTTAGTCTATTATCCAACCTTTGCGGATATTGATGGAGACGGTGATTTGGATATGATGGGAAGATCAATTTGGAATGGAGAGGTAGGATTCGTTGAAAACACAGGAGACGCATTAAACCCAGCATTCGCCGCTATTCAAACGAGCCCATTTGGCATCAGTAATACCGTTTCAATAGAAATTCCAACGTTTGTTGATATAGACAATGATGGGGATCTTGATATTATGTCGTCAGAAGGTGGTGCAGGTTCGTTTTATTATGTAGAAAACACGGGGTCTGCGTCTAATCCAGTATTTGGAGTACCAGTTTTAAACCCATTTGGATTGAGTTCTGTTGGAGGTGTTTCATATCCGATCGCTTCAATTTCTTTTGGAGACTTAGACAATGATGGAGATTTGGATCTTCTTTGTGGAGAGCGCGCAAATTCTCCGGGATATATGTATATCGAAAATACAGGAACGGCATCTGCTCCCGCATTTGGTGTGCTGCAGAGTAACCCGTTCTTTTTAAGAGATGTGTATTATACGACCCCAAATCCTTATTCAAATTTCGCTTCCTTGGTTGATTTGAATGCTGACGGAGATTTAGATTTGATGTGTAGTATTCAGTACTCAAAGGTGTTTCTTTATTTCGATAATATTTCTGGTTGTTCAGTTCTTACTTCAGTAACTGAAACTGGAGTTACCTTAACAGCTGACCAAGCTGGAGCATTAGGATATCAATGGGTTGATTGTGATGACAGTAATGCACCAGTCAGTGGAGAAACAGGTCAAAGTTTCACACCAACTGTAAATGGAAATTACGCTTGTGAAATCACATTGCCGGGATGTTCTGATATAACTCCATGTGTTGCAGTGACAACAATAGGATTAAATGAATTGGAACAAAATACGGTTCAGGTATTTCCAAATCCTGCATCTACGAACATAACGATCAATAGCGATGAACAAATCGAATCAATATTCATTTTCGATCAGTTCGGATCTTTGATTCAACAAGAGTCAACCGCCTCATTCTCTATTGAAGAATTATCATCAGGAATATATTTCGCCAACGTTCAAACAAGTGTTGGAATGGCACGCGTACGTTTTGTGAAGCAGTAAATGATATTCACCAACTCAAATTACCCAAACCAAAATTATTAATTAAATACATAAACAATGAAAAAGACATTATTATCACTACTAGCAATTATTACAATCTCTTCTGGAGTTAAGGCACAAGACTCCTTTTATAAAGCAATATCAAAATTTGAAGGAGTAGAATTTCAAGAACGGTATACCCCTAGTGCAGTTATTGATAAGAAAGGATACTATAAACCTGGTTCTGATGGAAGAGTAGTCACTTTTAAAACTAAAAAAACAGAGAGTGGAAATTATTGTGGTGTGACTGGATTTGAAAAAGGGGGTGATAAGAGAGGTTTCGTTATTACTGATCAAATAACCGATTATGTATCATTCAGTTATTTATACCCAGGTGTAGTAGCTCACAAATACACTAAAAAGGGATATGTTTTTATTGATAATATGCTAATTACATTAGAAGGTGTTTCTCGAGATGGGTTATCCTATAAAAATATTAGTCGCATTTATTGGGTAAAACTAACAGATGAAGAAATTGCAGCTGGCGAAGAAGCAAAAACAGAAGCAAAAGGGAAATTGACAATGAAAGAAAAAATTGCTGCTGCGAAAGAGTTCGCAAAAAATGGAGCTAAAGGAGATGTACGTTACGAGAAGTTTGTCAATACAAATTTAGATGAATTAATCAAAAACTACCTTAAGGAGATGAATGACAATCATTTAAAAGGAGATTCTGATAAAGAGGCAGCTATTGCCTTGGATATTGAAAGTGGGAAAGGGGCTTTCCTAGAAGATAGACAAAAAGACTCTAAAGAATATGCAGATAAGTTGAATGCCCAGAAAGATGGAGGGGGTTCAAACTACATTATTAAGAATACTTCAGGTTTGTCCGTTCAAGTTATGACAGGTTCAGGTACTACACGAACACTTTCTGCAGGAGAGTCCGTAACCCACCTTTGTCAAACAGATATCTATTATTGTAATTCCGATAAATCTAAAGGCGCTTTAATAGCAGATGGAGATGAGGCTTGTGGAACAACTGTTACGATACAATAATCCAATTTGGATTCAAAGGAATAGAGTACTAGATAAGTAGTTTTTTTCATAGAAAGAAAGTCATGAGCAATCATGGCTTTCTTTTTTTTATGTAAGAATTACGCGCATCGAGCTAAATTGGCTCCATTCGCGAAAAAATTAGCGTCCCTCGCAAAACGATTTATTTCAATCCTCTAAGATGCCATATTCTTGTATCAACTAATTAAAAATAGATGATATGAAAAGAATACTACTATTGCTTATTATGTGTGGTTCAACAATTGTAAATGCACAAAACGTAAACATTCCTGATGCTAATTTTAAAGCTAGATTATTAGCCCATGGGTATAGTTATACAGGCGCAGGAATTGGGATTATTGATGCCAATCAGGATAGTGAAATTCAAGTAACTGAGGCAGCTTCTTATGCTGGTAAAATTGCAGCGACGGGGGCTAATATATCTGACATGACAGGTGTTGAAGCATTCACCAATGCTCCTAATCTTTATTGTAATAACAATAACATTACAGCCCTTGACTTAAGTAACAATACTCAGTTAACAGTGCTCGAATGTTTTAACAACTCACTGACTTCATTGGATGTGTCAAACAATGCAAATTTAATTTCACTCTACTGTGTGATGAATTCTATAAGCTCACTAAACGTATCAGGGTTAACTCAGTTGACATCAATAAATTGTTCTTTAAACCAACTTACATCTCTTGACATAAACAGTGTAACAGCTCTATACACATTAGTTTGCTCAGATAATCTACTGACAACCTTAGTTCCTAGTAGTAATTTAAATAGTATTACTTGTCAAAACAATCAACTTACATCTCTTGATTTTAGCGGCTGTTTTGGAATGGTAGAACTAAATTGCTCTACCAACGATCTTAGTTCACTGAATATGGCAAATTGGAACAATCAAAACCTGTCTACTTTTAATGCTACTACAAATCCAAACTTGACATGCATACAAGTGAATGATGTAGCCTGGTGTACAACAAATCATACTGTTGTAGGTGGGCAAATTGATTCAGGCGTTTCATTTAGCACTTCTTGTAGTGCTTGTATAGTAACCATCCCAGATGCTAACTTCAAAGCTTATTTAGTAGGAAATACTGCTATTAACACTAATGGAGATACAGAAATACAATGTAGTGAAGCAAGTGCTTTTACGAGTTTTATTAGTTGTAACAACTTATCTATAACAGATTTAACAGGAATTGAAGCGTTTACTTCACTGGATGCCCTGTATTGTGATAACAACCAACTGACCAGTTTAGATCTCTCACAAAACACAGTCTTAACAATCCTTGAATGTGAAAACAATCAACTTTCAAATATAAATGTCACACAAAATGTGCAACTGGTGGAGTTTAAGTGTAATGGCAATCAATTGACGAGCTTAGATATTTCTCAAAATAGTGCATTGGTTACATTTCGTTGCTCAAATAATCAATTAACAAGTTTGGACTTTACTAATAATCCTTTTTTAATTTGGATATCGTGTGCAAACAACCAAATTATAAGTTTAGATATAACGCAAAACACTGCTATTACTGCAATAAATGTACAGGATAATCTATTGGTGGGGCTAGATGCATCTCAAAATGCTAACGTCAATGAAATTTATTGTTATAATAATCAACTTACGAGTTTGAATGTGGCAAATGGAAATAATTTAAATGTTGGCCTTTTTGCAGCAACAGGGAATCCGAATCTAACATGTATCAAAGTGGATGACGCATCCTATAGCACAACTAACTGGATTGACATAGATGCTGGTGCAAGTTTTAGCGAAAATTGTGGTGTTGGAATGAACGAAATAACATTTGCCGAGGTGAGCATTCACCCAAACCCTGCATCATCTCAAATCACGATTGACACGGACGAACAAATTGAAACTATCATGATTTTCAATATGTATGGATCATTTGTGCAACAAGAGTCAACGGCTACGTTCTCTATTGAAGAATTGTCATTGGGAGTTTATTTCGCCAACGTTCAAACTAGTGCAGGAATGGCATGCGTTCGTTTTGTGAAACATTAATATAACACTAGATAAGTAGTTTTTTCATAGAAAGAAAGTCATGAGCAATTATGGCTTTCTTTCTATTAGTAATTACGCACATTTATTCCATTCGAACCGCTAAAGTACTACTTCAGCGAGCCAAACGTTAGTGCCAGCTCTGGTTCTTTACAAAAATATAAGACACAAAAAAAAGCCTGGTCTTTCGATGAAGTTTTCATTCTTTGGACGCATCACAGCCAAAGTCGAACCAAAGTCAAAAAAATAAAAATCACTGAATGCATTGTGAATAAATCCCTCTCAAAGTAACTCCATTCTCTTTATTTACGATGCAAAAAGTTTTCAGTGAGTATTCTTCTGATTGAAATGGAGCTACCATCTGTTCCATTTCTTCATCGGTAAAGGAACGCAGGTGAGAAATAATTCCATCCCACATATAGATCAACGGTATGATGGGAATGAGGTAGGCAAAAAGAAATCGAGTAAAAGTAAAGGGTTTGACCTTAGGGCTATGAATCCAAACAGCAATAGGAGAAAGTAACATTCCTAAAACCCGCTTGAAAGAGCGCTCCGTAAATTCTGCAATAAAAATGGGGCGTTTTTCTTCAGCTACATTGGCCAATAAAGCCTGAGCCTGACCTTTTTTTAAATGGTGAAAAGCAGTAAAAATAGTAACAGCATCTTCAGGCCATGAAGTAGGATCGTTGAGGTTAACCGAACTCTTAAGGTAGGTGAGGGTGCTCTTTTTTGATGGATTTAAATCACTTAATTGCAAGGTGAAATTTGGATGCTCTTTTTGAATTGAAGGCAAAATATTCTGCCATGGACCTCCGGTACCGCTTGCTAAATCTGTGAGTTGATCGACCTTATGTTCTTTGATCCAATCTTGTAAGAGTGGAAGCAAGGGCTGATAAAAAAGTCCAACTTGAAATTGCAACAACTCATGTAACTGTCGTCGAAAGATTTTAGGAACCCATTTTTGATCCCCAAATTCAAAAGCAAATACTCTTCTCATGGCTGTATTCCAATATAATGTCCCGGTGCTAGAATGTTGTTCGGGTCCAATTGTTTTTTCAATTGAGCTAAGATTCCAGTTTCTATTTGCAGTTCTGCTTGTTCATTTATTCCCAAACGATAGGGCAAATAGCAATCCTCAATAAATGTTGTTTTCAATTGATGCATTGCATCCAATGCCCGCTGATCTTCTCCATCAACCGCTCTATCGTAAAGAATAGAAATAATAGCATAGCCATAGTTGGCTTCTGCGAATTGAAAAGTCAATAAAGGTTCAAAGCCGAAATGCTGCATGCATTCATTTACCATTGTAGAACAAGCTTCGAGTTCTTTGCTATTCCAAGGAATAACAGGAGAATACCAGAGAATGCCGCAATCGTCTTTTTCTGGTTGCACTACATAAGGAGCTTTTTCCTTTTTTCGCCAGTAGACTTGTTCGGCTGCTGTTTGGGTAAACTGATGAAAAATGGGGCCGTCTTGATTTGCTTCCGCCCAATGAGGCTCTAACGAATGACTTTTAAAGATCTCGTTTATACTTGACTGATAAGCTTGTAAAATGCTTGTATTCGGTGCAGAAATAGCAGTTTCCATAAACCAGTCTCCTCCTTCAATTTCTGCCAGTAATTTCTCTTTTAGTTCTTTGGGTAAAGGCGTTTCTCCTTTGGAAAGCGCCCAAGGATATTGATCCAATACTGTGAGAATTTTTTCTGCATTGTGAACTGAAATACTTCCTGCGAACAGCGAATTTAGCTTCATGTCGTGTAAGATGTTGCATACCTCTCCCAAGGAAGTATCGCTCTCTTTCCATGTTAAATGCAGGTGTTGCCAGCAAGCAGGTTTACGATCTAGTTGCAATTTCATTTTTGAAACAATGCCAAGGTTGCTTTGAAAGAACAGCGGCGTAAGGTCAGGGCCAAAACCGACAGAACGATTGGTTCCTTTGCTTGTGTTTTGATCGGTCGAGATGATTTCACCTGAAGGCAAAACAATTTCTAAAGAAATGACATTCTTCCACCTTTCCAATTTAGGGCCTTGAATTAAACCTCTAGAAATGGTATTGCCAACCACACTTGCTTCAACAGTACTTCCAGGTGCATTCAATTGCCAAGGCACTTGTTCTTGAAAAAGCAATTCTTGAACTTGCTTAAAGTTAACTCCCGCTTCAAGGGTAAGCACTCCGTTTTTTGAATCAAATTTGCAAATGCGATTAAGCCCACTTAATGAAAGCACAACCGCTGCAGAATTGGGTGGAACAGAAGAACCATACCCCCAATTTTTACCACCACTTAGGGGATAAATGGGAATGTTGTGTTTTTGCGCCAAGCGAAGAACGAGTGAAGTCTGTTCCACCGTATCTATTTCAATTAAGCCTAAAACTTGCCCTTTTGTAGAGAAGCTCGCCTTGCTCAATTGGTGCTTGCAAGCTTCCGATTGATCGGTTTTGATCTGATTCTCCTTTAGGGAATCAAAAAATAAGGAAAGGGCATTTATCGAAATCATAAGCGAATCTATTGATTCAATTTAGCGTTTGTTTTTGTCTCTTTCTCTTTTAGCGGCATCTCTATTTGCCGTAGCATCAGCTTTCATTTTTCCAGCATCTGTATTGGCTTTTGCTTTAATTGTATTCGCCTGTTCTTGCGCATCTGCTCTAGCCTGTTTCGCACTAGCATTTGCAGCATCAATTTTTCGGCTTTTGTCGTTTTTAGCTTGCAGTAATTTATTTCGATTCTCCGTTCTAGTATCTACTTGGGATTCTTTCTTTGCAGTAATCTCAGCATCTTTTTCTTTTTGAGTTCTTTCCAACTCTTCCTTCTTCGAATCAATGTCTTTCATCTTATTCGCGTACGCTTCTTGTACATTTGCTGCAGCAATCGTTTGATTTTTCTTTTTTAAACGATATGCAATTAGCCTCGCTTCGTATTCTGCTTTTTGCTTAGAAACAAGGTTTAAGCCTCCTTCGGCCGGAATTTTGAATAATTGTTCAGGAGTTTCTGAACCATCTACGGGGCCTCTTAAGGCAAATGATTCTCGGTAGTTTCTATAGTTAGTAGCAATTTCTTCTGCTGTTCTTACCGTTTTCCATATTCTAAGTTGACTTATAGCTCCATTGAACGGATCAGCAGCCCAACTTTTACCAATGCAGATCACTGCGTTTTCGTCTTCACTAATATCCGACACTGCAACCCGGCCACTATTTTCTTTTTTACCATTCAGGTATAAAGTTCGAGTTTTTGTTTTTATTACTTTTTTAGCTCCATTTATAGAGCCAACTTGATAAGTAAAAGCTAAATGATTCCAATGGCCAACTTTAATTTCTGTTGTACCTTGAAATCGACTAATAATGTGTTCAGAAATTTTTGATTCGTATACGTGTAAATTAAGTGAGTGAGGCCCTCCGTCAATAATGGAAATACCCATTGAATCGGATCGTTTAGGAGTGAGTGTGTTCATTTTAAACCAAAATTCAATCGTGAAATTATTATATGCAATCCCAAGTTCTTTGGCAGTACCTAGAATTATAGAAGGACAAATTCCATCAAATTCAAGAGATGCCGATGGTGGAGATAGTATAGGCGGGAAATTATTACGACTCCATTTTGGACCTAAGATAAATTGATTCATCAATTCTGCGGGCTGGTGTGTATTCTTTACTTCTTTTATTCTTTTGTGGGACAGCACATGATAACTAATTCTTAGACCTGTTAATAAACCCGGAGCGCCAACTAGGCCGGTCAGTTTTTTTTCATTTAAGACATCATGCCCAGTTTCTAAGATATCTAATTTTCCATTAACAAAAATAGATTGTTCTTTTTTAACATTATCGAATCTAAATGCAAGGTGTAGCCACTTGTTAGAAGTAAGGTTTGTTTTACCCGTTATCGTGCGGTTAGCAGCTTTTATTGAATTTTCATTCCCTTCTATGTATTTGTCCGTGTCTATTACATTTATGAAAGCCTTCTTATTCTCATCAACACCAAAGGTGATTACCTTGATCTTATCAGATCGGTTTTCGAGATTTACTAAGGTTGCATTTTCAATTTTATCCATTTTTATCCACATAGAAATGGTATAGCTACTTACACCAATGTTGTTGATGTATCTAGAAGGAATTTCTACATTGGGTCTAGCATCATCAAATTTTATTGCAAAAGATTTATGGTCTAGATGTTCAGGAAGGTCATCGTTTACTTTCTCTAATCCAAGTACTATTTTATTTAAAGGTTTTACTACATCAGAGATAGAAGAATTTTCTCCTTCATCTAACGGCCAAAAGTGTGTAATACCTGGTGTTACTGCAGTGATTTTTTCCTCTCGATTCACCCAATAGACTTCTTGTTTAAGTTGATCTTTCATGTCATCTGTCACTAAGTCAAGCATTAAGCCTCTGACTGGATTTTCAACGGCATAAAGATCTTCAGGAAAATTTCCATCTAAATTGGATCTTCTTACGGCTTTTAGTTCTTTATCTACCCAGTATAATTTTTGAGATTCACTGTCTATCGCTAAATCAATTGGAAATGGAGCTTCATGATTCGATACAACTTGTTCTGGATTGGCACCATTTAAGTCCGCCCTCCAAATGCTATAATCGTTGGTCCAATATACTTTTTGTCCTTTTTGGTCTATTTCTAATTGCCAATTTTGATCTTTAGATGGGCCTGAAATTGTTAAAAACAAACTATCTTGAGTTCCATCGTATTTTACTTTTCGAATGGAAGAAGAACTCACCAAATAGTAGATGAATTGATTCAATTCGTCTAACGCGATAGAAGTAATGGGGCCAATATTGGTGCTCAATTGTTTGTGCCCAGTTCCATCCATTTCGGCAACATTTACAGAAAATGGAGCGTTAACATTGTTTTCTGACCAAAAAACTAGTTTTTTTTGTTGATCAATTGATAGGTCGGATGCCATCACATCTTTAGCACCATTGATGATGTCTATTTTAAGTGTTGCTGATTTAACGAACTCATCATCTGGGTTTCCATTAAAGCCTAACTTTAAATTTCCATATGCGCCATCTGGAGTCTGTCCTTCTTTTCCAATATAGAATGGTGGGTTATTATCCAACGTTCCAATAAGGCTTCCTTTAGGAGCAATGGGTACGGTGAAAAATTGAGGATTATTAAAAAGCTCATGGTTAGGTGAGCCGGGTTCATCATTTGGATTTTTGTGTAATTCTTCAGCAATCCAATTAAATTTAGCTACATCGCCTATTTTTACCTCAGGCATTAGTGGGTCATCTATAGCATAAAAAATCCCTGGATTTGATTGTTGAGTTGTATAAGAGATGGTAGGTTCTTGGAGAGTTCCTAAATAGAATTTTCTCGTTATGCCGTAAGAATTAATAAAGTGAATTTTATTTTCGAAAATGAACCACAATTCATCAAAACGACTATTGTTTAATGTTTTTGCTGCTGTAACATGTGCTTCTTTGAGTTTATTGGCATGTTCAGTTTCTGCCATTTTAATCTCTTCGTTTATTGCCAAACGTTTATTTATGACTTGTTGTGCCTGATAGTTCTTAACTCTAATTAAAAGTTTAGTTGCTTCTCCATTTCTACCACTAGCAGGTAATGGTGTCTGTGTTGTTGTTTTATCTAAATTGACAGTAGCTTGTGAAATACCTTCGGTTTTACTATTAATGTCGCTTATAAAGGGCGAAAATTTTGCTGGAACTAGGATAGAATCAGAAATTGGTTTCCACTCCAAGGCATTCACTATTTGAGCATCGTGGCCCTTGCTGCTTGCATCTTTTACTGCGGCACCTGTTCCTTTCTTCATTTGCCAATAGCCGAGTAAACTAGAATCTTTTTCATAAATGGGGCTCGAAAAATTTTGCATGATTTTCCAAGTAGAATGAGCTACATTCCAAATGGCAAGACTTGCCATTTGACCAGTAAATGGAAGGCTAGAGTTATCTGCTCCAATGGATAGACTTGAATCAGTAACATTTAGTGCTTCGGTGATGTCAAAACTTTTGTCTAGACATCCATCAATGTAAAGTTTTAAGTTGTCTTTTTCAGCGGTAGCATCAAAACTAATGGCTACATGAACCCATGTATTAGGGACGATCTCAGATTCACTAGCGTATTCATTCCCCCGAACAAAAACCAATTTATTATTTTGAATTTTTACTTGGTAGGCTGATGTGTCTTTACTCAACAAGGTATTCTGTATCGTAAGATCTCCTTGCGGTTGAATCAAGGCTGCTATGGTGATTTGATTTGTTAGATCAAAATCTGGATGAGCAGGAATTTCTAAATGTCCGCCCATAAAGTTTAAAATGTTCTTCTTATTGTAACTGTTCATCTTTCTTAGGGTTTAATATTTAGTAATGGTATGCCAAACGCCTTTTGCTGCATTTCCAACTGCATTGGCAGCATCTTCTGCGGCCTTTGCAATAGCTTTGGCTAATTCTCCAGCTTCATTCCACAATGCTTTGGCTTCATTTTCAATAGCACTTACTACTTCTGTTGCTGTATGAATAACAGCATCGGCTACTTTTTTAGCTTCAATCAATACTTTGCCAACTTCCTGCTCAACAGCCTTTTCAATTACGCCAACTTCATGTATCGCATCTTCAGTTAATTTACCAACTTCTACTGCGACTTGCTCTGCTTCTTGAGCAATTTGAGATCCTATTTGTTCTATTTCTTGTTCTGCTTCTTCTGCCACATGGGTTATTGTAAGTGCAATTTGACCCACTTCTTTTACAGCGGAAATTCCAATTACTCCAACTTCCAATCCAGCATCTGATAGGATTTTTTCTGCTTCCTCTTCAACTTTTGCTATCTCTTTTGCTGCATCTTCAACACCCTGTACAATTGCCTTTCCTGCTTCTCCTATAATTTTTTCAGCTTCTTTTTCAGCGGCTATTGCCAATTGAGCAACTTCTTTTGCTCCTTCTACTGCTAGTTTACCAACTTCCTTTATTCCTTCTTCCAATAACTTACCCGCATCTTCTAACAGCGCTGCAAAGATTTCTCCTGCATTTTCTATTAAATGTTCAATAATGATTCCCGGAAGTTCAGTCAGTGACTTAAGTGCAAATGAAATGACGATTTCAGGAAAGTGTAATCGTGCTCCTTCAAAGTCAAATTCTCCACTAAGTTTTAACTCAAAATTATCGTTGTAAGCACTAACGTCTAAAACAAGATCAAAACCGGTGTCGACATGGATGCTTCCAAAATCAACTCCCAATAATTTAATCGGTCCAATGTCAGCTTTTAAGTGCATTCCAAATTTGCTGTGCAGCGAGAAACCTGTTGTATTGAGGGCAAAATTTAAATCGGCGTGAACCAGGTCGCCAATTTCATACTTAAGCATAAATGTTATTTCATCTTCGGCAACTAAAGCCTCAATTTCCTGATCTAATACATCTAAGAAGCTAAGTGAAATACTCATTTTCAAAAAAGGAGACTGGACCGTCTGAAACTTTATGGTCGGACCACCTGGAGCAACCAATTGAACTTTTTCAATACCTGTTTGTTCTTGATCGGGAAGCGTTTTTGATTTATCAGGAAGTTTATTATAATGAATAATTTCCCCATCTTTTTTGTCGACGGACACTCCTTTTCCTGTTCCAGAAATGGCAAGAATATTTTGGAAATCAATGGGACTCATTTCAAATTCGCCACAAATTCCAGAATCTTGATCGATGGCCAAGGCTGCGTGTGCCTCAAAATTTAATACTTTAAGATTACCAGAATAGCTTAAGCCCGGTTGTGCAATACTGCCATCTGGAATTACTACCGTTTGTTGTGCCCAATAAAAACTGACATCAGTTAAGGTGGTATCTTGTATAAATTGGGGCAGAGAAGAGGCATCGACCTTTGGAACAAAGACCTTCATTGCCGTTTTTACATTAATTTCTTCAAGGTAAAAACTGAACATCAAAGGATCCGGAACTTCTTCTATAATTTCCAATACAAAGGCGAAGTTATCCGTTGCCGGTAGTCGATCTTCGATGTGTGATTTGCCCTGTAGGCCAATGTTTATGCCTCCTGGTGGCGCAAAATTGATTCCCAATTGAAAGTCAGCTGAATCTATGGTGAGTCCTTGAATACCCATGGGTTTTTTCCATCCATCTCTAAAGTCAACACCAATATTGCCTCCCATTTCATTATCACGAATAAAAAGCTCAGGGCGCACATCTATTATTTCATTATCGAAATGAAGGCTTAAATCGCCATATATTAAGAAGCTAACTCCTTTGTTGAAATCAAATGATAAGGTTGGGTTTGTTAGTTTTAAGTCAGATTCTTGTCCTGTTGGAATGTTAATGCTGTTTTGCAGAATGGCTTTTATTGAAAAAGATTTTTTTGATAAATCAATAGAAAGCAGTGTCGTTAATTTAGAATCAGGAACCAGCTTGCGGAGGGCTTCCATTTTGCCATCTGACTTGCTTTTATTTAAATCCATAGTCGCCACCAAGGCCATTCCTTTTCCTAGTGGAATTACATTTCCTTGCGCAACAGGTTTTCTTTTTATATCAGATATACTTGCTTTAACAGATGCATCATTTCCTGAATTAACCGCCTTCATGGTTGGCATATCCGGAATTTCAAACTGTTTAATAGCTGTAGAAGAAATGATCATTCCAACTGATTCTAAGTGGAATTGATCAATTAAATCAGTCGGCTCAAGATGACCTCCTATAATTGGAATCTGTGAAAAGTTGATAACTCCTTGGTAATTCCATCCTAAAACAAATTCCCATTTAGAAGTGCCTTGAGTTGGTACTTTTTCATTTGGATTAGCTTGACCAATGGGCAATTTACTGACAATTAGAAACACTTCGCCGTACTTAACAGAATCTCCGACTAACTTTAATGTTTTCGTTTCTGCTTGATATTTTAAGTAGACTTTTTTAAGATTTAAATCAATTTCTTTAGGAATTTTAAGCTCATTTGAAATGTCCGAGATTCCCATTTTATCTAGGAAAGTATTTATCCCTAATAGGTTTGTTTCGTCTTTACATTCCCAACTTGCCTCAAAAATGTGTTCTCCTTTACCAATAGAATATTGCAGGGTAAACACGGAGCTGTCAATGGTGAAATCCCCTTCCATAAAGCCGGAAAGTTCTCGCTTGTTAGTTTCTGTATTAATACCACTTTCTACATGAACAATTGCATGAATTTTGGCTTCATCCCCACTTAAAAAAGGAACTTCAATTTCAGTCTCTGTTTCTGCTGTAAAAGAAAAGTCTTTGCTAATGGTATCAAATGTGAAGGATAGTCCAGAGATGTTAATGTCAGGTACACTGCAAGGCACTTGTACATCTACCAATTGCAAGAGCGCGTTGAAAACAAACTTTAAGCTGATAGTATCAATGTCGGTATAGGCGTTAAAGGTCCATCCTTTGACAGTATCACTATTATTGTAGTGGGCAGTGGCATAAAATCCAATGCCAGCCAAATTAAAAGTTCCACTTATTTGTAGCTGATAACCGATTTTCGTTTTGTCGATTACAAGGTTTGTATTTTGAAGTACAAATTCACCCGTTCCTACCTGAAGCGTCCAATCTTCTTTTAGATTGGCCATCAGGTGATAGTGTTCGTTTTTTACATCACCTGAAATTTCGAATTCGGCACAGTTCAAGTGAGGTAGAGGAACATCTGGGCCTAATAATTCTGTTACTAGCTCGCTAATGTTAATGTTTTTACCTTCTTCTAAATAGCAAGCGAATGTTTGTTCAGGCAAAGAAATGTGGCCATCGATTGTTGCATTAGCAAGATCGGCTTTGGCGGATACTTTGGCACTTACTTCAGGTTTTCTGGCAGTTAAATCTAAGGTCAAATCAGCCTTGAGATCGTGAAACTTGATAAGCTTCGAAAAAACTTCCCACTCTTTGTTTAGTGCAAGTCCAACATTTATGGAATTGAGGTGTGTGGTAGGAAGGTAAACCATCATTCCTAACTGATAAAGAGCAAGATCATCAAATTTCGGAAAACCTTCGGGTTGGATATGGTCAACAGACGTTACTCCAAACAAGTCTGCTAAATCAGCAAACTTAATTTCCTGATTCTTTTCTAAATAACTATCGATAAGCAGCATACTAGGATCTTGTCCGTAAATGCTAGCACCTATTGGAAAATTGAGCGTTGTTGTTCCAGTTGTTTTTTGAAAGTCACATTGTAATCGAGCGAAGCCATTGGTATAGCTGTTTTCTATTGTATTGTCATAGCTCTTCAACAAGCTTACCAATTGCAATTTAAAAGGGAAAGTAAAGGTGCCTATGTTCTGCTTTGTTAGTTCAGCTTCTAATTGCAAAATGGGGTCTTCTCCCAAATAGGCAATGGCGCCACTAAGCGATAATTCTTTTGCGCCGAGTAACAAGGAAATAGGGCTATCAGTTGGGCTATAGCTAATGTTAGATTGAAAGGATAAGCCTTGTTTTGATTGACCTGCAGTGAGAGAAGGAGTGGGGAGCATTCCTAGTTCTACCTGAAAATTTTCATCCAATACCAAAGCGAGTTGAGAGTCTAGATTGAATTGAGGTGCGCTGAACAAAAAGCTGTCAGATAAAGAGTCTTTTAAACTCGGAAAACTATCTGAAAGTTTCCATTCAGTTTCAGTTGGAAAGTCTGTCAATTCAATTTGAACTTCTGCTTGTTCTTTGTGAATGCTAAAACTGGCTTTTGCTTTTGGATTTAGAATGCCTAAAAACTCTTGATTTAAGCCACCTTCAATAATTACTTGATCTGCCGTTTCAGTTCGCTGCGCAACCTGTAAATGCAACTCTCCTATGTGTAAAAAATTAGTAAAAAGTGCATGTATGGATGGAGATCCCAATTGACTTGATTTCAAACTAAAGTTTGTACCAGACAAGGAAAGTGCTTTTTTTAATTCGTCAAAATTCATGTTTGGTTTTTTAGTTGATCGTAAGGTCAATTGTTACTGGAAGGTGATCGCTGATTAAACGAGCACCAATGAGTGTTCCCTTCGCATTTTGAAGGGTGTTTCCTGAAAGTTGACTCTTGTAATCTTTGATGGGTTCTATGTAACTATTGCTCGAATTTTTAAATCCTCTTTGATCTAGTTCAGCGTAATGGTTTACACTTTCATTTAAGCGAATCTTGTTGTTTTTAATTAATTCTGGAACATTAACAGGAGGAAGACTTTGACCAGAAAGAACTCCAGCTGTAGATTGAGAATCGATGAAAAAGTTGTCGTAGGCATGAATGGCCAATCCTTCTGTAGTCTTAATTGTTCTAGGACTGTATTTATCTAACGTTACAAGATGCGTATTGGCTTTAATCAGGGCTTCGTAGTTCATATTTGATTGAAGCGTTTCATAGCCTTTAGATGGGCTCGGATGAATGATGTCAATATTGAAATCTCCAGTAATTAGAGCCATGTTAAAAGCATGCGGCGCTGCAACTCCTTCGTTTGAAGCTACCACATTGGTTTGTGCAGCTGTGCCTCCGGGTTTAAGTCCGTTAAATAATTCAAAATATTGTAATTTATCTACTTGCCTTTTAGCAGCCGAATGATCAGGATTAAAATGGAAAGGGAATATAGGGAGGAATCGATTGGCAGGACTTGTATTTGCTATTTCAAAAACAGCCAGACAACCGTAACGTTTTTCTAAAGGATCAATTTTGATAGGAGGAAGGTTGGTTCTCTCCTTAGACAGTCCTAATTTAAAGAGTGGGAATTTACTGTCTAATACTTGATGGTTGGCCCCATCCACTAATTTACTTGGGCTAATTGTAGTGAATGTGCAATTGCTTAAATCGGCCTCATTCGTTGAGTCTCCACTTACAACAAATTCAGGATTCTCTTTGGCCACCCCGTTTTCGTTATAGGCTACACTTGTTGGTTTTATGGTCGCAGTATCTTTAATGATAAAGCCATAAAATTCCATTCCTGTATTGTGCGATAGCATGCTGTTGCTGTATGAGTTTGCAGGCATCTTTTTGTTCTTCGTTGCATACCGATTCATATGAGAACCGAGTACCGACATGATATCTCTCGCAGTATTCGAGTTTGTTGTATTAATTTCTAAAATGATAAAGAGATCTATATCAGCATCTACGACTACTTTAGCAATAGCATCGATAATGTCGAAACTACCTTTAGCAAGACCCGCTTTGGTTGGTCCGAAGTTTTGGATGTTCCAAGTCATTATTTTAATTTCTTGTGCCATATTTTTTATTAGTAGTTAAAATTTGGAAATCGAAAAACCGTTTTCAAAGCTCCAAGAGATTTCTTAAACATAAGGTTTAAATTGACTTACCGAAAAAAAATTGTAAACACTTTTGAAGAAATGAGAGGGGGATGGAACTTTATTAAATTTTTCAGTTCAATTGAGTAGATAAGGGATCAAGATCAATTGTTGGGGACTAGGCATAAATTTTCGTCAATCTGAATAAAAAGAACGGTACGTTTCTAACTCCTCTAAATTGAGATCTGAAAGCTTTGATTTTTGCATTGAAAGATTCAGCAGATGCATTTGTAC
>JAWUWJ010000043.1:0-19303 GCA_034111925.1 Crocinitomicaceae bacterium | reverse complement strand
TGTTTTTATTGCTTCTAGCGACAATCGTAACTTGGTTGTTAGCCGTTGCTCGTTCTCAAAAAATCACAAAACACAAATGGGGCTGGACAATTCCCATTTCAATCGTTGTGCTTAGAATTCTTTCAATCAAATTTATTTGGTTTGATTTCTTAAGCGAAATCGAAGGGTTCGATCCGAGTCTCTACGGAGCCAATCAATGGTTTCCAAACTTTTTCGAATACCTTATCAATGTTTCAGTATTGGTCTATTTGCTGTATGACATTCGTCAGCGGATTCCAAAAATTAAACGAGGGTTTCTTGCAAAAATAGTGGCCGTACTTCTTGCAGTTGTATCTATTCTGCCTTGGCCGCTCATGGTCTTTTTCACGCAAGGCTTAATAGAAGATTCGTCGATTCCATTGGTCATCGATCAACTCTTTTCGCTAAACATTTACTCTGTTCTCGCCATAACAAGCGTCGGCGTTTTGTTCTATGCCTATTTTCATTATTTGCGTGTAATTCTCGAGTTTTGTAAAAAGCAATCCATCCTTGGTTCTCAATTGGCGGTGGTTTGTTTTGCCGTTAGTTGCATTTACTTTCTCTATGAAATAAACTACGGCTATCAACTCTTTTTCGCCGCTGTATTCCCAATGTTCTTTTACGGAATTGGAATGTACACGGTGTATAGAAACAAAGCAACGCATCGACTCGGAACAGGTTTAATTTTGCTTTTTGGATTCTCTTTGGTGATGTCATTGACCGTGGGTGAATTTGGCAGAAGAAAAGAACGAGCAGAAAAAGAACTCTACGCAAATCAACTGGCCACAGAAAAAGACATTGTTACGGAAGTTGAGTATTACAAAATTGCAAGAAGTCTCAAGGAAGATAAGTTCCTGAAGCGTTTTGTGGAAGCACCGAGCTTTAAAATGAATTCCGATTTGCAAGAGAATTTGGAGCGTCGTTTTTTCAATGGGTTTTGGGAAGAATACGAAATGAAATTTTCAATTTATGATGAAGAGCACCTTCCATTAATTGACAAACGAAAATACACAACCGAAGACTATGATGGCCTTCAAGACATTATCGACAGTTCTGGAGTTCGTTCGGAAATTGATTCGAACATTTACTTTATCAGTGATTATCGAGAGCAATTTAGTTATGTTATTCGACAAGAATTACTCGGGAAAGATTCGACAAAGGCAATTCTATTCTGTACGCTAAAATCAAAAAAAATACCTGAGGAAATTGGTTTTCCTCGATTGCTTATTTCTGGGCAAGCAAACGTATTCGAATCACTTGAAATGTACTCGATTGCGAAGTACCACGGCTCACGTTTGGTCACGAAATACGGCGAATTCAATTATCCATCTTCTTATTTGAAAATGGTTCCCGACAACACAATGACAAGCGGGTTCTTCAATCTCGATGACTTCAACCATTTTATTTTAAGTAAACCTTCAGGCGATAAAATTGTGCTGTCCAGTAAGAATCCGACCAGTCTCGACATTCTTACTTCATTCTCATACCTCTTCAGTTTTTATGGGCTACTGCTGCTTCCGCTTCTGTTTAGAGGGAATGCAACGGCTGCTGGAAGAAGAACCTTGAACCTCGCAATGAAAATTCAAATTGTATTGATTTCGTTGGTCTTTTTATCGCTACTCGCATTTGGTTGGGGAAGTGGAATTTTCGTTAGTAACCAATACAATCATTACACGAACGATGTAATTCGAGAAAAATTAAACTCCGTTGAAACAGAGGTAGGCGCCAAATTGGGCAATTACGATGAGTTGTCTATTGTTGAAAATGGAAGCAATGCTCAATTCTATTTACAGAAGTTCTCGCGTGTCTTCTTTACCGACATTAACTTGTACGATGCGGACGGTTACTTGCTTGCCACATCTCGGCCAAAAGTATTTAATCAAGGTTTGATCAGCGAGCAAATGGATCCTGAGGCGTATCAAAACATGAAGTACGGACAGAAGAGTGAATACGTCCACCATGAAAACATTGGACGTTTGAATTACTCTTCCGCCTATCAGCCATTTTACAACAATGAAGGGAAAAGGCTCGCCTTTATCAACCTGCAGCATTTTGGACAGCAAAGCGAATTTGAAAATCAGATTCAGAAGTTCTTAGTGGCGATTATCAATGTATTTATCCTGCTTTTAGCGGTGTCGATTGTTCTTGCAATTTTCATCTCAAACTGGCTTACGGCCCCGTTGAGGTTGCTCCAGGAAAGTTTCGCAGCCGTTCGGTTTGGAATACATAACGAACCAATCTCCTACAACAAGGAAGATGAAATTGGATCTTTGGTAAAGGATTACAACCAGAAGTTAGAAGAGCTGGAATTTGCAGCGCAACAATTGGCAAGAAGTGAGAGAGAATCGGCTTGGCGTGAAATGGCGAAGCAGGTGGCTCATGAGATCAAAAACCCACTGACTCCGATGAAATTAAGCGTTCAGCAATTGCAAAGAACGTACAATCCAGAAGATCCAAAAAGTGGAGATAAACTTCAAAAGGTTGCAAATTCAATTGTAGAACAGATCGATGCATTGACCAAAATCGCGAATGAATTTTCAACCTTCGCTAAAATGCCAAATCCGAGTGAAGAGCGCCTCGAACTTATTTCTTTGGTGAAAAGAGTGAAGGAAGTATTCACAGTAGACGACGGATCGGAAATTACGGTACATTCTGATGAAGACGAGATTTTCATTAAAGCGGATAAAGATCAAATTATTCGTGTCTTTAATAACCTAATTAAGAATGCAACTCAGGCAATTCCGCAGGATCAAGAAGGAAAAATCACGATTGATTTGAAAATGGAATCGAGTACAGTTTTAGTGACAATTACTGACAATGGTGTTGGAATTGAACAATCGAAACTCGGTAAAATATTTGTTCCGTACTTCACTACCAAAAGCAACGGAACTGGCTTAGGCTTGGCGATGGTGAAACAAATGGTGGAGAATCATCACGGTTCGATCGATTTTGATACGGTTGAAGGAAAGGGAACTACTTTCTTTATCAAATTGCCTTTGACTCTTTAATTACAGAATTTGCTGCCTGTTTTTTTAATCGCAAAGACGCACCACTTAAAACGTAATGTTCGTGTCACAAGATTCACATAAATGTGTCTTACAATTGTTTGAATGGTTTTTAACTGTAATAAGAAAGTGCATTGCAACTGAATTCAAATAGCAGTGCAGTTATGCAGGGTGACGGTATGGCAGCGTCAATGCAAGCCCATAATTAAATTTAACGTAGTTGAATTATAGCTCCCAAACAAATTCCTTCAATAGTGCTAAGGCAGAAAGGCGACTTGTGCTTCTGCGGTTAAAAAACACAGCACTCTGTGAAACCACGCAGCTGGTAAACCCTGCAAAAAATTACCCATTATTGATTTAATCTTCACAAAAAAAGCCCTCATCCGAAGACAAGGGCTTTCCTGAACCTTAACTTAAAACTTACTCAAGCAATTATATAGTAAGCCATAAACAAGAGGTTAATTATCGTTGCAATCACCCCAGACGCCATGATAAATTTCATTGGCGACACAGCAAGCAACAAACTCAATGTTGTCATTGTTGGAATAATTATTAATATCAATGCTATTGTCGATTGCACAGCTCCCATTCCAACCGCGATACCGCCTGTGATCCCCACTATCATTAAAACCAATGAAATTAATCCGAAACGATTAAACTCCGTGTTTGCAGAAAAAATTTGTTCTCCTGATGCTGATCCTTGTTCTAGATTCTGTTCCATGTGAAATCTGTTTTTGTTTACTACAAATATCCTTCATTTTCAAGAAGTTAAATATGATGTGGAACAGCCTAAAAACATGATTTAAGTCATGTTTTGAAGCTTCAAATACCAATTTTAGCATTCATAGAGTCATGATCGCTTCTGTTCACTGTTTAACAGATTTAGCTGTGAATTCACTATATTTAACGAACTAAAGCTAGAATTATGAACACTCAACTCCTCAGAGTTCCCTTAGTTGGGGCGCTCCTTCTTTGTACTATGTCCGCATTTGGACAAAACACCAAAAAAATTAATCTTGACGCTAAAGAAGTGGCGACAAGTGAATTAGTCGGACTAGGCGACTTTCAAGTTAACGCTACGGATGCGAAAATCTATCAATTGGACATTCAATCTTTGTACCAACAACTTGAAGGAATTGCACATCGAGAAGTAGCCGGAAGTGGTTTTACGGCCCAATTAAAATTCCCGCATCCTGATGGAACAATGAATACCTATCATGCGAAAGCAAACAACACGATGCACCCAGATTTGGCTTCTCGTTATTCTTTAATTCAATCGTTTGATGCGAATGGGGAAAACGGCGAATTTGTAAAATGGGACATTACGCAGCACGGTTTTCACGCAATGATCATCCGACCAGGAAAAGGAACAATCTACATTGATCCAATCATTAAAGGGAATTCGGAATACTATCTTGTTTACCTAAAAGAGAACTTTATCACGGACAAGCAGAAAAATTGCGAATTCAATAGTGATTTAGAGAACTTGGATACTTCAAAAGGAGAAGGATCAGATGTTCCGGAAACGTTTGGAACATGTGAATTAAGAACATACAGAATCGCAATTGCTGCAACTGGAGAATATACAAACTTTCAAGGTGGATCAGTTGCTGATGCGTTGGCCGCACAAGTAACGACAATGAATCGAGTGAACGGAATCTACGAAACGGACATGGCGATCACAATGACCTTGATTGCGAATAACGATCAAATAATTTATACTTCAACAGGAGGTGATCCTTATACAAATGGAAACGCTGGAGCGATGATTGGAGAGAATCAATCGAATATAAATTCAGTAATAGGATCTGGGAGTTACGATATCGGACACGTTTTCGGAACAAACAGCGGTGGACTTGCAGGATTTGGTGTTGTTTGTAGCAACAGTAAAGCATCTGGAGTAACTGGTAGTTCTTCACCGATCGGTGATTCATTCGATGTTGATTATGTTGCGCATGAAATCGGACATCAGTTCGGTGCGAGTCATACATTTAACAATTCGTGCAATGGAAATAGAAATAACTCAACGGCGATGGAACCAGGAAGTGGTTCTTCAATTATGGCTTATGCTGGAATTTGTTCGCCAAATGTTCAGAACAATAGTGACGATCACTTTCACGGAATTAGCTTGGAGCAAATCGGAATTGAAATTTTAAGTGGTGGACACCAATGTGAAACGATTACTCCTTTGGCAAACATTGCTCCTACAGTAGTTTCTACAAATGGTGGAGCAACGATTCCTGGTGGAACTCCTTTCGCATTAACAGCAGTCGTAACAGATCCTGATGGTGATCCAGTAACATACAACTGGGAGCAAATGGACAACGGCATTAGTACACAACCACCTGTTGCTTCATCGAGCAATGGACCGAACTTTAGAAGTTATTCATCGAGTTCAGAACCAACGCGTTATTTTCCAAGGTTACAAGCTGTAGCCAACAATGGACCATTTACATGGGAAAGACTTTCTGATGTATCGAGAACAATGAATTTTAGGGTTTCAGTTAGAGACAATTCACCTGGACCTGGTGGATGTAATGATCACGAAGATGTTAGTGTTACAGTAGATGGTAATTCTGGACCGTTCGTTGTTTTATATCCTTCAATATTGGGTATCGTCTGGACAGGAGGGACAAATCAAACTGTTACATGGGATGTTGCCAATACAGATGGTGCTCCAGTAAACTGTTCAAACGTTGATATTCTTTTGTCTTATGATAATGGACTTACGTATACGACTACGCTAGCAACAGGAGTTCCAAATGATGGTTCTGAGACAATCCTTGTTCCTAACGTTCCTGATTTGGCCTGTAGAATTATGGTGATTAGTCAAGCAGGAACATTCTTTGATGTTTCAGATAAGCGTTTTGAAATTCAACTTGGATTTGCTGGACTAGAAGAGACAGTGAATGAATCAGTAGCGATTTATCCAAACCCAACCTCTGGAGATGTTGCCATTTCTTGGGAAGAAGACGTTCAATTCATTGAAATCACTGACGCAACAGGAAAGTTGTTGGAGCATATTAATGTAGAAAACCTGAATGAAACGCTTGTTGATCTTTCGAACTATAGCAACGGTGTCTATTTCGTTCACGTAAATAGCACGGACGGTCGAACTGTGTATAATCTTGTAAAACAATAAACCAAAAATAAACCAAGTAAATCACCCTGTACCTACTACCGCATAGTATAAACCAAAAGCTAAAATTATGTACAAAAAACTACTCAGACTTTCGTTAAGTCTTATGTTTTTGTGGACTGCTTTACCAGCATTTTCGCAGAACATTAAAACGGTTGACTTCGTGATGACCGAAGTTTCCAGAGCCGAAGTCCTTGGACTGGGCAACCTTCAGATTCATGCTGAAAATGCCAGGTATTATCAATTTGATATTGATGCCCTTAAATCTCAGATGGATGGTGTAATGTATCGTGAAGAACCAGGTGTAGGTTTCGTTGCGCAATTGAAATTTCCGCATCCAGATGGAACTATTTACAATTATCAAGCAAAAGGGAACCGCACAATGCATTCAGATTTAGGAGCATTGTTTCCAGAAATCACGTCGTACGACGCTGCTGGATTGGACAATGTAGCTAAGGTAAAGTGGGATATTACTCCCGCTGGATTTCACGCTATGATTATGCTACTTGATGAAAGCACGGTCTTCATTGATCCTGTCATTAAAGGAAATTCAGAGTACTACATCGTTTATCATAGAAATGATTTTTCTACAGATAAAATTATGAGTTGCGATGTTACAAATACTTCTTTATCATCTAAAACACTGCCTCCTGGTGGTGCTGAAAGTACTTTTGGTACGTGTGAATTAAGAACGTATCGAATGGCAATAGCTGCTACAGCGGAATACACAACTTTCCATGGTGGAACTGTTGCAGGGGCATTGGCCGCTGAAGTAACGACAATGAACCGTGTCAATGGAGTTTACGAAAGAGACATGGCCATTACAATGAATATTGTAGCAAATAATAACTTGCTTATTTATACAAATGCTGGGACAGATCCATATACGAATGGAAATGCTGGGGCAATGATCGGTCAAAATCAAACAAACGTTGACAATGTAATTGGAAGTGGAAATTACGATATTGGCCACGTTTTTGGGACCAATAGCGGTGGACTTGCAGGACTCGGTGTTGTTTGTTTAGGAGGTCAAAAGGCGAGAGGTGTAACTGGAAGTGGAGCGCCAATCGGCGACCCTTTTGATATTGATTATGTAGCGCATGAAGTTGGACATCAATTTGATGCGAATCATACGCAGAACAATAACTGTAATAGAAACAATGCCACAGCAATGGAACCTGGAAGCGCAAGTACAATTATGGGGTATGCAGGAATTTGCGCACCAAATGTTCAAAACAATAGTGATGATCACTTCCATGGAGTTAATTTAGAAGAGATTGGTGGACATATTACCTCAACAGGTTGTCCAGTGACTACGGCGCTAGCAAACGGTGCGCCAACAATTACTGGAACGAACGGAAATGCAACCATTCCTTCAGGGACGCCTTTTGCATTAACAGCTACGGCAACTGATCCAGATGGTGATGTATTGTCGTATTGCTGGGAGCAAATGGACAATGGTGTAAGTACACAATCTCCTGTCGGAACATCTACAATTGGACCGAACTTTAGAAGTATTTCTCCGTTGATAAACGATACGCGTTATTTTCCAAATTTGACAGACTTGTCTAATGGAGGTCCATATACATGGGAAGTTCTCCCGACAGTATCTAGATCAATGAACTTTAGAGTAACTGTACGTGATCAATCTTTAGGAGTTGCTGGTTGTAACGATCACGCAGATGTGGTTGTTACTGTTGACGGAAACTCTGGACCGTTTATTCTAAACTATCCTTCTGCAACAGGAATTGCTTGGGCAGGAGCTTCAACAGCGACTGTTACTTGGGATGTTGCAGGAACAAATCTTGCGCCTGTTAATTGTGCGAATGTTGATATTCTTTTATCGACAGATGGTGGATTAACTTATCCAACTGTGCTTGTATCGAATGTAGCGAACGATGGTTCTCAATTGATTAACGTACCAAATGTGGCTACAACAACGGCGAGAGTTATGGTGATTTGTGCTTCAGGAACATTCTTCGATATCTCGAATAATGATTTTGATATTACAATGGCAACGTTCGATTACACGCTTGGTTCTGCAACACCAACAATAAGCGTTTGTCAATCGACAGATGCTGTTTATACTGTTGACGTTGGTTCTATTGGTGGATACAATGATCCGGTAACACTTTCAGTTACGGGCGTGCCAGCTGGAGCAACATCAGCATTCTCAACAAACCCAGTTACGCCAATCGGAACAAGCACATTGACCATTTCTAACACTGGGTCTGCTGCGGCAGGATCTTACGTGTTAACAGTTCAAGGTGTAAGTACAAGCGGAACTAAAACATCAAATTTCGACTTAAATATCTCAGGTTCTTCGCCATCGGCAACGACATTGTCGAGTCCTGTGAATCTTGCAGTTTCGGTTGCGATTCCAACAGGTTTTGCGTGGGTTGCAGCACCGGGAGCAGGTATTACGTATGAAGTCGACATCGCAACGGATGCTGGTTTTGCAACAATTGTAGACCAAGGGACTGCATTGGCAACAACGGCCTATAATTCAGCAACTCTTTTAGCAGCAACAACTTATTTCTGGAGAGTTCGATCAGTAACTGGATGTGGAACATCACCATGGTCAGCGGCTTGGTCGTTTACAACAGGTACATGCGGTAATACGGTAAGTACAGATGTTGGTCAAACAACGGATGTTGCAAGTTTCACTTCAACAATTACTATTGCTGGAGCAGGAACGATCTCAGACGTTAATGTATCAAGTTTGGATCTATCTCACCCTTGGGTTGGTGATGTTCGAGTTGAATTGATGTCTCCTTTAGGAACGATAGTTTCATTGATTGATCGTCCAGGGTATACAGGAACAGGTTTTGGGTGTGATGAAGATGATATAGATGTTTCTTTTGATGATGCAGCGGCTTCAACTGCAGCTGACCTTGAAGGGATGTGTGCGGGAACTTCGCCTACTATTTCAGGAGCTTTCCAATCAATTGATGCCTTGTCAAATTTCAACGGTGAATCAATCACGGGAGTATGGACATTGACTGTTTATGATGATTATACGCAAGATGATGACGGTACATTAAATGGATGGAGTCTTGAGCTTTGTACAGTACCAACGAACTGTAATTTTCCTGATATAGCGACTATTTCGGGAGGCAACTCTATTTGTGAAGGAGCCACAGTTACATTGTCTATTGGCAGTGGAAACTTGAATGACGCTGTCGACTGGAACTGGTATTCTGGTTCTTGTGGAGGAACGTTGGAAGGAACAGGAACTTCTTTAGCTGTATCTCCATTGACCTCAACTTCATACTTCGTAAGAGGTGAGGGTGGATGTGTTGTTCCTGGAGCTTGTGTTCAGTTCGACCTAGCGGTTACGAATGTCGATGTTTCAGTAACACAGATGCTTCCAACAATTACTTCGAATGCAACTGGTGCAACGTACCAATGGGTAGATTGTGACAATGGAAACGCGGCAATTCCGGGTGCAACAAACGCTTCATTCACGCCAACTGCAAATGTTGGAAACTATGCAGTAACGGTTACGCAAAACGGTTGTACGGAAACTTCAGCATGTTATTCAGTGGATCAAACGGGTATTAGCGAGTTAACTGCGAATAACGTTCTTGTATTTCCAAATCCAACTTCCGATAAAGTTTCGGTGACATGGGACGGAAGTATTAGCTACATTGAAATTACAGATGTAAGAGGTAGACTATTAAATCGTGTTGAAGTTTCAGATGTAAATGAGACTCAATTGGATGTAGCAACCTATAGTTCAGGTATTTATTTACTTCATATTGTTGGTGACAACGGTAGAACAGTAATTGATCTGATCAAACAATAAATAGTAAAAGGTTTAAAGGCTGTCTTGGTTCTACCAAGGCAGCCTTTCTTTTTGCGTGAATATCTGGACAAGACAAACGGCCTTTGGGAATAAATAATATCTTTGCTATTCGACATAATTTATGGAGGAAGAGAAAAAAATAGCCGTAATAGGAGGTGGCAGTTGGGCTACAGCTTTGGTTAAAATATTATGTAATAATGTATCATCAGTAAATTGGTACATGCGTAATGAGAATGCGGTTTCGCATATCTTGAAGTTCCGTCACAACCCAAAATACCTGCAGTCTGTAGAGTTTGACCTTGACAAAATAAACGTCAGTACAGACCTACAAGAAACAATCAGAATTTCTGACATCGTTATTATAGCTACGCCATCAGCATTTTTAGTAAAACTGTTTGAAGGTTTCCCAAATGAATTATTCGAAGGAAAAAACGTTTTTTCAGCTGTAAAAGGAATTATTCCTGAGTACAATGCGATCCCGGCAAGATTCATCCATAAAACGTTTGGAACGCCTTACGAAAACATTGGAATTATCTGCGGTCCGTGTCATGCGGAAGAAGTGGCCTTAGAACGTTTGTCGTATTTAACGATTGCGAGTCAAGAAGATGAGGTTGCGGAAGAAATGGCAGAGCTTTTAAGCTGTCGTTACATCAAAACAACAGTATCAGACGATTTGTTTGGAACGGAGATCTCTGCCGTACTTAAAAATGTCTATTCCATTGCTTCAGGTATTTGTTCAGGACTTGGATATGGAGATAACTTCCAATCCGTACTAATTTCAAATGCGATTCAAGAAATTGAAAATCTAATCGATGAAATGAGTCCAATTCACAGAGATGTTAAGTCATCGGCGTATTTGGGTGATTTATTGGTAACGGCGTATTCTAAATTCTCTAGAAACAGAACGTTTGGATTTATGATTGGTAAAGGCTATTCGGTTATGACCGCTCAGCTTGAAATGGACATGATTGCCGAGGGATATTATGCAACAAAAAGCGTAATGGAAATCGCAAGTAAATTCGAAGTTGAAATGCCAATCGTTGAAGCAGTGAACAACATTCTTTACGAAAAAATTTCACCAGTTATTGAGATGAGAATCTTAACCGACCGATTGTCGTGATTTTCCAATCCTTATTTTATCCATTCATTTTAACGTTGTCTTTGATCTGGATTAATTATCAATTGACTTCAAAGCCGAAGCAATCTGTAGCACTTCCAATTTTAATGCACTTGGCTTTGGGAGGAATTGTCACCTATTTACTGGAAGCACATCTGCCTTTTGTCATTCTATGGACATGGGGCTTTGAAACCTTGTCGTTGTCTGTAATTGGACTATTGATGCTTAACGAATACAATATCAAAAAGTCCTTAGAGGAAACGGAAGTGCTTCAAGAATCAAGAGCAGATTTAAAGACATCTAAGGTTTTACTGATCATTTTACTCGTTATTCCAATCGCCATTGCAGTTCATACTGGATTGAATTATTCTGATTATTTGTTGCGCAATAATATCAGTTGGGTGCATTCTTGGTCCTGGATAATTAACAACCTAGAACTTCCTTTCTAAAGTGAGGTTTTAATTTTTGATTGAAAAAAAACGAATTAGTTCGTCTTCAGAATTTTTCTGTACAACAATTGCCCAGAATTCAATTCAATTTGAATTAAGTAGGTTCCATTTTTTAATGGGCCAATATCAATCATTTCATGTGAGTCACTTTGCATTATAAGAGATCCTCTTAAATCAAAGATCTTAATGTTTGAAATGATTGCGTCGCTTTGAAAGGAAACAAAATGAGAACTTGGATTGGGATAAAGTGAAACCGAAACAGCCTGATTTAAATTCGGTAGACCCAACGCAGACTCAACAAATACATGAACGGAATCAATACAATTGTTCTGATCTGTTACCCAAACGATATAGTTTCCTCCCGCCAATCCAGTTGCTATTGAGTCGGACTGAGCCATTGGATCGTTCCAGAAGTAATTGTAAGGCGCTGTTCCTCCAGAAACGGTTACTGTCGCGTCGCCATCAAACCCTGCGACTTCGTGGTTCGAATTTGACGTGAAGGTCAATGGTGCAGGATTGCTTATTAAAACTGAATCTGTCAAGCTGCATCCATCCGTGTTAATTATGTCGAATGAATACCAACCTTCGCTCAATCCAGTAATTTGAATTGAATCAGCTCCATTGTTCCATAGAATTGAGGTTGGAGTTGAGCTGGAAGAAATTATTGAGGTCGTTCCGTCGTTGCTGTTGTAACAACTAATGTCTTGGCCAATAGCCTGAGCCGAAATACTAGAAGCGATAATCTCTACAGTATCGGAATTGACAGAAAAACCGAATTGGTTCGTGATGGTCGCAAAATATTGACCGGCTGTTACAGCAATTGATGAAGTCGTATCTCCAGTGGACCAAACGTAGTCACCTACACCATTACCTGATATCGTTACGACGGCCATATTACAAGACACATACGAGTTTGCATTGAGCGTATTATCAATCACTAAAGTTTGACCTTCTACGATATCAAGCGTTTGATTTGAAGGGATATTGTACAATACATCTTGGTGCCCACTCGGCCATAAAACCGTTAATGAATCAGCCATTGTGTTTGATCCAAGCCCAAAGAATTCATGAAAACTATTTTGAGATAAATAACCCTCGCCGCAGTTCGTGAAGTTGGAATAATTCGTTCCACCAACAGACATTGTAATTTTCGATCCAATTCCATCGCGGTTACTAATTTGGCCTTCAAGATCTATTTTAAGCCAATTGTTGCTGTTCGAATTGTTTGCGAAGAAAAAGCTAGAGTCTATCTCATTATTCGTCACGAAGTCAATAAATCCATCATTGTTATAGTCGCCAAGTGCGTTGCCATAACTATTCACGGTATCACTTTCAAATCCAATTCCAGTAGGAACGGTGTAATCGTTTAGTCCGTCGTTCTGATAGAATGCAGAAGAATGAACGTTCAAAGGATGATGCACTCCCGAAACGTATAAATCCAAATCCAAATCATTATCGGCATCAAGAAAAAGAGCTCCAAAGCCAATACTTAAATAATCTGTTCCGTTAGCGGGTGCGATATTCGTGAATGTATTATTTCCATTGTTGTTCAAGAATTGATTTCCAAGAAGCGTATTGGAAACGTAGATATCAAAATATCCATCGTTGTTTGGATCTCCAATCGTTGTTGTCATTGCATCGATCCAAATGTCTGTTCCAGATCCTACACTGACATCGGTAAATACGCCAAGACCATTGTTCTGAAAAAGTTTGTTTTGAGTTGTGTATTTATCGTTCGCAACATAAATGTCCAAATCGTTATCGTTATCATAATCAAACAGTATAGAACAGAAGCTAAAGTCGGTTAAATCGGCGATTCCGCTTATAACTGAAACGTCAGTAAATGTATTGTCTCCGTTGTTTTTGTACAATTTATTTGTCGTCGTAAAATCTCGAATACACACGAATAAATCCAGAAAACCGTCATTGTCGACATCTCCCCAACTCGAACCAAAAGCAAGTGAATTAATTGAAATTCCAGAAGCAACAGTAATGTCTGTTAGCACCATGTTTCCCTCGTTTCTGAAAAGCCGCGATGGACCATCAAAGATACTCAGGTAAAGATCACGGTCTCCGTCATTGTCTATATCCACCCAATTTATTTGCTTTACATGAGAAGTATCAAATACGAATGCAGGAATCTCAACGAATGAACCTCCTATGTTTTGATAAAACTGAAGTGGATCGCCCTGACGAGTTGGGAATGAAAGATCATCCGTTCCATCATTGTTAAAATCACAGAACGTTACACCAGCGCCTAACAAGCCATCAAACGCGTGCTCAATGCCGAGACCATCTGAAATCTCAGTGTACCCAAGCTGTGCGAAAGCCTTCGTAAATGAGAAGAGGATTGCCGTAAGCAGTATGATTTTCATGTTCGTTACTTTTGATGTTCATTCTATTCAAGCAAAGTTGAGAATGTTTTACGTGTTTTAAAACAAATAACGCGTAAAAAATACCACAATATGTAAAAATATAAACATTGTGTGAATAAATTGAATTAATCGTTTTCTCCATTTGAATAAATTCATACATTTGCACCCGAAAAAAGAATTATCTTTCAGCAACTTATTCAAAATTAGAGTATGAAGGTCTTCAAATTTGGAGGAGCATCCGTTAAAGATGCAAATGCCGTAAAAAATGCCGCGCACATTTTGTCTTTGTACAAGAATGAAAAGTTGGGGATTGTAATTTCCGCGATGGGAAAAACAACCAACGCGATGGAGAAAATCATTGATGCGTTTTGGAATAAATCTGAAAGTGAATTCACGACTTTGATTGAAGAGCGAAGAGCTTACCATATCGAAATTATGGATGAATTGTTCGCAGATTCTTCTCTACCAATCTACGGTGAAGTGAATGCTGTTTTGGATGGCTTACTGGTAAAATTCGGTGGAAACCTTTCTGATAATTACGATTTCGAATACGATCAAATTGTTGGTCTCGGTGAAGTGATGTCAACGAAGATTGTTTCTGCGTATTTGAATCATATTGGAATGAAATCCAATTGGGTGGACGCACGAAAATTGATTCTGACCGATAACAAATTTAGAGAAGCCGAACTCGATTGGGAGGCGACAACGAATAATTTTAAAGCGAAGTTCGAACCAGAATTTGAAACATCGGATATTCTTGTCACGCAGGGATTCGTAGGATCAAACAACGGTAACACAACAACATTAGGAAGAGAAGGTTCGGATTTCACTGCGGGAATTATCGCCTATTGCTGTGACGCAGAAGATGTGACAATTTGGAAAGACGTTCCTGGAATGCTGAACGCCGATCCGAAATGGTTCGATAACACTGTTAAATTGGATCAGATTTCATTTCGAGAGGCGATTGAACTTTCATATTATGGAGCTTCTGTTATTCATCCGAAGACAATAAAACCGCTCCAGAATAAGGAGATTCCGTTGTACGTTAAATCATTCATAGATCCGCACGAAGACGGAACGGTTATTCAATCTTCAACGTCCAGCGATCACTTAGTACCGTCGTTTATTTTCAAAATGAATCAAATCTTGTTTTCATTCACACCGAAAGATTTTTCATTCATCGTTGAAAAGAACTTGAGTGACATTTTTGATCGTTTATCGAAAGCAAATGCGAAGATCAATTTGATGCAAAATTCAGCCTTGAACTTCTCGATTCTTTTGGACGAAGATAAGGTCAATACCGATGAGATTTTGGATTTATTTGGAGACCATTACCATGTTAAATTCAACGAAGGATTGGAATTGGTAACGATTCGTCATTACGATCAAGCGACTTTAGACAGAGTAACGGTTGACAAAGAGGTTGTTCTACAGCAAAAAACGCGTGAAACGGCGAGGTTGATTGTGAAGCAGAGAATAGATGTTTGATCAGTCGCGAGCTCCTTTTTGGAACGTTCGTTCCTCACTGTTAGATGTTAGATCGGCTGCGCCTTTTAGATATTCCACTTTCTAAACACAAACGTCCAAAATTCTAACCTCTAATATCAAACAATCGCGTAGCATCCAATTCAAACTAAAACGAATCGAAAAATCTAAGGATCGAACGATCAAAAAACCGAACTAAATATACCCTTTTCATGCTACTGCAAAATCTACCAACAAACCGTATTTTTGTACTTCTATGAATAGATCCCTTTCCGAAATATCAAATGGCAAACAAGTTCAAGTTGTGGACGTGTTGAAATCATCCTTGCGGGTGAAGTTGATGGAAATGGGAATGGTCAAAGGTAAATTCCTTACCGTTTTGTACCGAGCTCCATTCGGCGATCCCATTGCGATTGACGTTGATGGCTACGTTCTTTCCTTGCGAAAAGATGAAGCAAAACTTGTTGAAGTAGAACAAATTAATGCGTAGATGAAAGTTGCGTTAGTTGGAAATCCAAATACAGGGAAAAGCTCCATTTTTAACTTATTAACTGGGTTAAGACAACACGTTGGGAATTTTCCAGGAATTACGGTCGACAAAAAAGTTGGAAAACTTCGCATTGGTGAAGAAGATCATGAATTGGTTGATTTACCAGGAACCTACAGCATTTATCCAAGATCAAAAGACGAACAAGTTGTTTACGATAGCCTTTCGGATTCAAACTCGGAAAACTATCCAGATGCGGTTATCGTTGTTGTTGATGCAGCGAATTTAGAACGAAATCTGTTGCTTTTTTCTCAAGTCTACGATTTGGGAATTCCAACGTTGATGGTTCTGAACATGACCGATCTGGCGAAGAAGCAAGGGAAAACCTTACACGTTGACAAAATTCAGGAACTCTATCCAGAAGCTTCGGTAGTTGAGGCCAATGCGAGAGTTGGTTTGGGAAAAGATAGAATCAAAGAGGGTTTAATAAATTTAAAGAAGAGAACAGTTTCCAATTCAATGTTAGCTGCGTCAGACGATCTGAAAGCGCAAGAATTGGAAACAGAATTGCGATTTAAAGCAATTCAAAAAAACCTTGGCAATTTAGAATCGAAGAAAGGGAAGGGCAAAGAAATGAGTCGGTGGGAAAAACTGTTGGTGCATCCTATTTTGGGATACGTCATTTTCGCCTTGGTGTTGATTGTCATTTTCCAATTTATTTATGCCTTCGCTTCAATTCCAATGGACCTCATTGATGGGGCATTTTCCTCATGGAGTGCGTGGATGGGAGAAGTTATGCCAGCGGGAGTTTTCACAGATTTAGTCACGGAAGGAATTATTCCGGGACTGGGTGGAGTAGTGATCTTTATTCCGCAAATCGCATTGCTTTTCTTCTTCATCGCCATTTTGGAAGAGACCGGATACTTAGCGCGGGTTGTGTTTATCATGGACCGTTTAATGCGTCCATTGGGATTAAATGGAAAGAGTGTCGTTCCGCTAATGTCGAGTGTTGCATGTGCAATTCCCGGCGTTATGGCAGCGCGTACGATCTCTGATTGGAAAGAACGTTTGATCACAATTCTTGTCGCACCTTTAATGAGTTGTAGTGCTCGAATTCCAGTATACACGCTTTTGATCGCGATTGTAATTCCCGATGAAACTGTTTTTGGATTTATGAACGTCCAAGGGCTTGTACTCTTTGGATTGTACATGCTCGGAACCGTTTTTGCGCTTATCGTAGCGGTTGTTTTGAAATTCATGATCAAGTCGAAAGAACAAGGTTTTTTATTGCTTGAGTTGCCAGAATACAAGGCGCCAAGATGGAAAAACGTTGGAATGACCGTTTGGGAGAAGGTTCGAATTTTTGTGTGGGATGCTGGTAAAGTAATTCTTGCGATCTCCATCATTTTATGGGCCATGGCGAGTTATGGGCCAACAGAACAAAGAGAAAATGCTGTTTGGCACGCGAAGAAGGAAGCTAGGGGTTTGAATTTATCTGAGCAAGAAACGAATCAGTTGGTTGCAACGGCCGAATTGGAAACGTCTTATATTGGATATTTAGGGAAAGCAATTGAACCTGTAATTGAACCGCTTGGTTATGATTGGAAAATCGGGATTTCGCTGATCACCTCTTTTGCAGCGAGAGAAGTCTTTGTAGGATCAATGGCAACGATTTACGCCGTTGAAGATGACGGAGGGAAGAATCAAACACTCGTTGAAAAAATGAAAGGTCAAAAGCGACGCGACGGAACTCCGGTTTACACGCTCGCTGCAGGATCGAGTCTGATGGTGTTCTATGTCTTCGCAATGATGTGCATGGCAACATTGGCCGTGGTAAAACGAGAAACAAAAAGTTGGAAGTGGCCACTGATCCAAGTTGGATATATGGGCGTATTGGCGTACCTTGGAGCTTGGATAACATTTATAATTCTATCCTAATGCAAGTAATTTTAGTCGTATTGGTTTTAGGCGGTGCCCTTTTTTACATGGGCCGAGAATTCTATAAACGCTTTGTTGCAAAAGAAGCGAATTGCGATGGCTGTGCATTCAACGAGAAGGTAGAGTCGAAATAAAAATGAGCGCACTTCGCTAGAAATGCACTCATTATTTAATAGGTCAATTTATCAGGATTTATCCTCCTGTAATTCCAATAATTTTACCATCTTCCCAGCATACGTTATACGTATTCTCAGCCATTCCTGACTTGCAAGTAACAGAATAACAATCGCCATCTTTTGCAGTAACTCTTGGTTCAGCAAGATCATACATTCCCATGTCGTGATCAACGATATCTTCGTTCGCACCGTATTTAGCCAATCCAGCTTCTACAGTTTCATAATCACCATCAAAAGGAGCAATGAAATCGGCCATTTCAGCACTGATTTCCATTGCTGGGGCTTCTGGTTTTTTCGAAACCTCTGTTCCGTCTTTGTCATCTCCTTCTCCATCAGTAGCTTCGTCTGCAGCGTCTCCACAAGAGAACAAGATCAATCCTAGCATTAATGGTAAGAACCCAATTAATTTTTTCACAGTAGTAAATTTGGTTTAAATTAGATTTTGAAGGTACTAATTATTCCATTTCTACTCCCTGAGACTTCAAAATCTTTCCTACATAAAAAGCGAAGAAGGCCAAGTAAGCAAAACAGGCAGCACCGACAATAAACGATTGTTGAATTCCAATCACATCGGAAAGGTTTCCTTGAAGCGGCGGAATAATTGCGCCACCTAAAATCATCATAACCAGGAATGCAGCACCTTGGGATTGGAACTTACCCAACCCAGCTATTGACAGCGAGAAGATACATGGCCACATGATTGAAAGGAAAAGTCCACCACTTAAGAACGCATAAATGGCAGTATATCCTGAGGTCATCAAGCCAACAGTCATTGCTACGATTCCAAGAACACCAAAAACACCGAGGGTAAGAGCCGGTTTGTCATCAGTAAGGTAGAACGCAACAATTTGAATAAGGACACAGACGATGTACCAATACAAAGGTTGAACATCATAACCGGAAGCAGCTGCCAATCCAAGTACAACACCAAACGCAACCAAAGGGACAACGAATCGAAGTATTTGCTTTGTCTGTTTTTTCATTTCGAAGGCATTAATTGCTCCAGCCCAACGGCCGATCATTAAACTACCCCAGAACATTGCAACATACGGTGCAATTTCCGATGCTCCTAGTCCGCCAAATGAATCTTGGTTTAAAAGCTCACCAAGGTTACTACCAATGGCAACTTCAACACCTACATAAACGAATATGGCTAACATACCCAGCGTGAGTTGAGGATATTGCATTGCTCCCCATCCTTCTTTTTGAGAAGCCCCTTTTTTGTGTGCAAAGAGAAGTCCAAATAGAATAACCAAAAGCCCTGCGGTCAACCAAGCCATTCGTCCTTCTTTAAGTGGATTGGCCA
>JAWUWJ010000042.1:0-30080 GCA_034111925.1 Crocinitomicaceae bacterium | reverse complement strand
CAAGGCTATTTTGATCTGCTTCACCATCCTACTATTGTATTCGGTTAAATTTTACAATAGGTTGGTATTAATACTTATAACACGTAAAATTACGTATAGAAGCAAATGAGTTTGCAAATAGCTTTATTACTGATTGAAATTATCAGTAATTTAGCTTTGATTTTATAAAACTAGAAGATTGGATTCTCGCTTCTGTTTTATCCAATTTTAAAACAAAGCAACCATTTAATAATCCGTGCGTTGTCTAGTTAACATAGCTGCCATATGAAATTAGAAACTAGCGCTAACCACGTTCAAATTATTCCTGCTTTAGGATATCAAAAGCATAAGAAATCGACCGTTATAAATGGTCTTTCTTACTCTCTATTTCTTTTACTTTCTCTAATAATACTGCCATGATACAAAGAACTCTTACGCTAATATTGTTGATTTTCACTGTTGGTGTCTATGCGCAAACGGATCAGGTTGATTCCTTTGAGAGTAAAGGTCTCCGCCTCGTTTCGGAAATTGAATTAACGAAAGAGAATTCGAATAAGATATTAAATTTCAATTTTAAAGAATACCGCAAAGCGAATACTTCGGTGTTCGTTAAAATTGTGGATGGACCTCACATAGAATTATTTTCGACGGAACGTTTGGCAACCGGAAAGAAAGACGTGGTTCATGTTGAAGAAGAGCATTCTGATCTTGGAACTCATGTACATATTCCCGCAAGCGAGAGAAAAATTAAGACGTTTGAGATAATTTCTCTAAACGTTTTTGAAATTACAATTGATAAAGCGAATTAATATGAAATCAATATTTGCACTTTTAGCATTTGCCTTGATTTCAATTCAAGGATTTGGACAGGTTTATGAAATGGATCTCGTCAATGGTCAAACTATCAATACTTGTAATGGAACATTTTTCGATTCACAAGCATTGGATTTGGTTCCAGGTAGTGGCGATTTGTACTACGACAATGGTGAAAATTTTCAAGTAACTTTTTGCGCACCTAATGCTGGAGATGAAATTCGCTTTGATTTTGAATTTCTTCAAATAGCTGCAGGTGAAGACACGCTTTGGGTATATGATGGTGCCAATACGGCTTCAGCTCCCGTTGCTATCTTTTCTGGAGGCTATGCGACACAATCAATAGTTGGTTTTTCTGGATGTTTAACTTTTGTATTTGTATCAACGGGTTTATCCGTTTCTACAGGATGGGAAGCAGACATTAGTTGTTTCAATGTTCCTCTTGTTCCTATTCAACCGGGATGTACGAACGTGGGGTTTGAATCAGGTAATTTTAATGGATGGTACGGAACTTACGGAATTCCAACATTGGTAATTCCTGCAACGGGTCCTACAGCTATGAGTAATGGTATTCCAGGATCAGCGACTCCAAACTATTTCCCTGATGTTTATGGAGCTGTACTTGCGCCATATCACACTGTTACAACAGGCGCTGCATTGGACCCTTATGGAAACTTTCCAATTGTATCACCAACTGGTGGTAACAATTCAATACGGTTGGGAGATTTGGACAATCCATTTTATGGAGGATCATCCCTCGAACAAAAATTTAATGTGACGGCGGCAAATGCGACTATGATTTATTCGTATGCTGTTGTCATTCAAAATGCCTTGGATGCTACAGGAGTTCCCCACATATCGGAAGAGCAACCTTACTTTCAGATTGAAGCTTTTGATTGTGCAGGAAACTCTATTCCTTGCGGTGATTTCTTAGTCGTTGGTGGGCCGAATATTCCTGGTTTCTCGCTTTCTGCCTTAGGGGTTGATGTTTATTATAAGCCCTGGACGGATGTTTTCTTAGACCTATCGGCATATATTGGTTCTTGTGTAACGGTTAAGTTTACCCAAGGTGATTGTACGCTTGGAGCACACTTTTCTTATGTTTATCTAGATGCTTCTTGTGCACCACTTGAAATTACTGGTCCTCAATATATTTGTCCGGGTGAGTTTGTAACTCTTACTGCTCCATCAGGTGCTGCTCAATACAATTGGCTGCCAGGAGGACAAACAACACAATCGATAACTGTTTCGCCTGCAGTTTATACAGATTATTCATGTGAATTAACTTCAGTAGTTGGCCCCGCTTGTACTGCAACAGCGGATTATTGGGTCGATTTATATCCGTCGGCAAGTGTTTCGGCATCGGATGAATCTACTTGTGCAGGAATTGACGTTACTTTGAATGCTGTGCCTGGAACACCAGGAGGAACTTATGTTTGGACCCCAGGTGGTGCAATTACTGCATCGGTTGATGTCAGTCCACTTGTTACAACAGATTATATTGTCGATTATACAAATGCAAATAACTGCGTTGGTAGTGATACCATAACTGTTACGGTTATTCCATCGCCAATTATTGATCCGATCGCGGATATTGATATTTGCCCTAATGAGCCAATTAATGCAATCGTATTTACTGCGTCATTGCCCGGAACGTCATTTACTTGGACAAACACCAATCCAGCGATTGGACTAGCAGCAGCTGGTGTTGGAGATATCCCTGCATTTATTGGACTAAACGGTGGGGCAGCAACTGTAAGTTCAACCATTACTGTAACACCTTATGATGGAGTTTGTTTTGGGCCAGAGGAAATCTTCACAATTACAGTTAATCCAACTCCTGTTGTTTTTGCAGGAAATCCAATTGTCGTTTGTGACGGTGAACAAATCACTTTAACAGGAACTGGAGCTCTTAATTATGTTTGGGACAACGGGGTTGTAGATGGTGTTGCTTTTTCTGCAACTACTGGATGGTATACTGTTATTGGAACGGATCAATTCGGATGTGTAAACATCGATTCAGTAATGGTGACGACGGAACCCGCGCCTGCACCTGACTTTGATGTTGTTGTCGCACCATGTGAACCTTGGGATGCTACATTAACTGTCGTGGGAGCTGGATCTTATAGCAACTGTGTTTGGAATATTAGTAACGGTGCAGTTCTTAACGGTTGTGGTCCGATCAATTATACGTTTCCCAATCCTGGAACATTTGATATTACATTAACAACGACAACGCCTTTGGGTTGTGATGCTTCTATAACATATACTGATATAGTGTTTATTGAACCATCTCCGATTGCTTCGTTTAACCCAGGTTTTACAACTTTGACTAGTTTGAATACCGATATTCAATTTGACAATACTTCAAGCAATGCAACGAGCTATGAATGGATCTTTGGCGATGGTAGCCCTATTTCGAGTGAAGAGAATCCATTTCACACCTTTCCGAACGAGGAGTCTCAATCTTCTGAAGATGAATCTTCATCCTACATTGTTACTTTGATTGCAACGAATGCCTCCGGATGCACGGACACTGCTTACTCGACTATAATTGTCGATGAAGAACTGATCTTTTATGTGCCAAATACATTTACTCCTGATGGAGACGATTACAACGAATATTTTAAAGCAATCTTTACATCTGGATATGATCCTTACGATTTCCATTTATTGATTTTTAATAGATGGGGAGAAATCATTTGGGAATCTTACGATGATTCTGTTGGTTGGGATGCAACGTATGGAGGTAGAAAAGTTCAAGATGGAACGTACACATGGAAAATTGAATTTAAGCGATCGTTGAATGATGAACGAATTGTGGTCCTTGGACATGTTAACGTTATTCGATAAATTCTAAAAAAATAGTTGAGGCATTAAAAGCCCCATTTGATTTTTCAAACGGGGCTTTTCCTTGTTGAATGTTTTTCGGCCACCACAGAAGGCAACTACAATTTGTTATTGATGAGTGCAATCATTGAAAGCTTGGTGCTAGTCGTGGAAACACGTCACTCGATATGTGTGTCGGTTTCAATTCCGAACTTTCTTTGTCTTACTTTTCGGTATTTTATGTTTTGACTTTTTGAACTCTTTGTGTTGCGCTTGAGTTGCCTTTTTATTGGAGACTCCGAAATATCCGTTGCCTGCTGCTTTTGAACTCGAGCAGCTCGTGAACAGAGCCGATCCTATTATTGCTAGTGTAATTAATCCTGCTTTTCTCATATTCTGGTTTTATTTGTGGTTCCAAGATTTAGAGAAGAAAAGCTTTCAAAGTAGATGTTGTTGTATAGTTTTGAACGTTTTAGGTTGCTATATATTGTTTGGAGGGGGTATAAATGATGTTGCTATGGTAATTTGGAAATAAAATCAATTGCATTTTTTACACTCGTTGCTTGCAATATAATTTCTTTGGTTTTTTCATCTTCCCAGCCAGAACTAACGATTCCAACTACATTGCCTTTTCCATCAACGAGTGGCGAGCCGCTTAAGCCTCCTAAGCTTTTAGGTCCGTTTACTTGTGTAAGATTGTGATAATCGCCTTCCGTTTGGTTGAATTTATATTCATAAACGCGCTGTTCTCCAATGGTATCTTTGTAGGACCATCCAACCACATACAATGATTCATCTTTTATTATTGGGGTACTTCTGAATTTTAATGGTTTGTGCTTTGATTTATTCTCTTTTACTGAAAAAACCAACCAATCATTATACGTGTCCCAGTTCGCATCTAAATAGTCCCATGTAAGTGAATCTTTTCGGTTAGAATTTAATAATTCCTCCAAAATCACATAAGATGATTCGTTATTTTTAGGATGCATTTTCCATTGCTTTAAACCGCCTTCAAAATCAACGAATTCCATGGAGTCCGTTTTGGCGATCATCAATACATGTTTTGCGGTTAATGCATAGGTTTTATTTTGATGTTCAACTAAAAAACCATTTCCGGCATTGGGATTGTTAAATTTTGAATTTGTGTATGAGACATTATTGATTAGTCCAATGGGTGTTTTTTGCAATTTACCCGCAATTGAACAGCTGAACAATAGGCCTGTTACGAACAGAGTTAAAAAAATATTTTTGAAGTGTATTTTACGCATCGAATATCAAGGTTTGTTTTTTCTTCGGTAAGATACGTAGAAAGAAATGCAGTTGGTTGATCAGAATATTGTACAGTAAGTGAGTTCAAAGTCATTGAGAATTGTGTGGAGCATAAGCCCCTGTTATGCACATGAACGTTTGATAATTGATGATTCAATTACTAGAATGTTAAAGCAGAAGAATTCATATACTTTGAATTACAGTTCTTATGACAACAATTACTTGCTTCATATCATATTCAACTTTTCCACTATAGAATAATGCCACATTTGAAGTGTAATCATTGATTGCTACGGCGGAATCTGAAAAGCCAATACAAATAGAGTAGGGAACCTAAATTAATTAATTATGTCAAATACAAACATTGGAGGATGGACAGCATTCGCAAAACCTACAGCATTAGAATTGGAAGTTTTCAATGAAGCAATGAAAGGACTTATTGGAGTGAAATATACTCCTGAAACAGTTTCTTCTCAGGTAGTTGAAGGAATGAACTACAAATTTAAATGCGAAGGATTACCGGCTGCATTAAAGCCAGTGTCGTTTCAAGCAATGATTCAAATTTATGCTCCAATTGGTGGAACTCCTGTGATCACGCACATCAACCCGATTAAAGATCCGGATGCGCAGGGTTCAGTATATGTGAACGCAGAAAGAAATAATGTTATTGGTAAAAATGGGGCGCAGGCAGGAACTTTCGTTGCTGGACAAGTGATCACTATTAGTTGTGATCCTGCTGATAAGTGGAATATCAATACAGGAAATGGAGTTTCTCGTTGCAATGCAAATGGTTTCAATAACCTTCCAGTTGCTCCACCAAATTTTGGACAAACTTTCTTAGCTGGATGTGTCGTTGGAAGCTTTGATGGCGGAAATACATTCTTCTCTGTTGGAACTAAAACTGAAATCACAATCTGTGCGGCTATGCCTGGAACGGATAGTGTTGACTTGACACTTTATTGCTGGGATAGCTTCCATACAGACAACGAAGGAGAAATCTCTGTTTCAGTTGCTACGATGTAATCAATAATCCAAAAATCAGAGGTGGAGTTGTGAACCCAATAGTTCATCCTCCAGGAGTTTAGTCTCACGTCTTAATGTGTTTATTGAAGCCGCTTGGAAGTTATTTCAAGCGGTTTTTTTATTGGGAGTGAAAAAGCTTTTAAAAACACGTTAATAGAATAAGAATCCCATTGTTTATGCAGTTTGGGTGTTATCTACTCTGAGTATTTCTCGAATGTGACTCACTTAAACTTTCTATTGTGTATGACGTTTTGAGGCTAGGAGGTCGTGCGGAGCCACAAAGAATGTTTTCTCAAAGGTTAGAATTGTGTTGTTAACACTTAAGTGATCTCTCGAAGCAGAAGCCCGCATGGGGTTTAGGTGTCCTAAGATTTAAAATCTAGTATTTTAATAGTTAAACAAGAAAGAACAAAAGAGTGGAATTAGACTCTCGAAGGTGCAATCCATGCTATAAAGACTTCGGTGACTTTATAAGTTGAAACTAAGGAGATACGACATGATTTTCGCTCGATTGAATAGGTAGAAGAAGAGACTTCGATCTATTTTCCCCTGTTATAATGTCCAACAGAAAACAGCCAATACCCGTTATTCCTGTGAAGAATCCATAATTCAATTCCCCTTCTGATTCAATTGTTGTGGATGCATGTTGTTGTATATCGCGCAAAGTATTTTTTTTTCTTTTTCCTGAAAATTCTTCTAAGAGCTGAAGAACCCAAGCATTTCCAGTAATTCCGTGACATACAGAAAAAGAGTTAGATGAATGCTCATTGTTGAGTGAATCTAGTTCTTGATGTATTTCTTCGATACATGCTTTCATTAGATTGGGATATTGCTTAATACTTTCATCCTTATAAATAGATTTTCTTGCTAAAGCAATCCCTGGGGCTCCATGACACCAAAATGAAGTACTTGTAGTTACATAGTTTTCGCCAAATCGAAGGTCAGGCCATTTTTCGTTGTTTTCAACGAACCAAGCTTCTTCATACGAAAGAGCGGATTGAATTAAAGGAGTATAATTATGTACCTTGAATGTTTGTTGTAATTCATTTAGGGCTAGTGCTACTCCAATAGATCCATGAGATAGTCCACATAAGTTGTGTGTATGCGCGTCGTTAGAAAGACTATTCCACGACGCCCCTCGGTGATCTATGCAAACTCTATTCTCTATTTCATTCGCGATCAGCTTCATCTGGTATTCCAGGTTATAAGCTTCTGGAAACTCTTTGACGAGAAAATTTAATCCGACGAGTGTACCAGCAAGACCTCCGAGAAGATCTGATTCTTTTTCACCTTTCAAATCACGTTCGTTAATTTTCAAAAAGGGAAGAATTAAGGGGCGAAGTTCTGGAGCATTACACTGCTTACTAACATGTGAGACTACATAAATAATCCCAGTAAGACCTTGATAGAACGTGTGGTTTTTTTGCACAGATAGACGTTGTGCAAGGAATACAGCACCTCCGATTGCGGTTGTTCTATACTTTTCCTGTTTTGTGACCTGGTAGAGTTGTGCCAAATACCAAACAATTCCTGAAACACCGTCATATAAAGTATCCGAAAGACTGCTAAACAAGGACGTTTCTGAGTTTTGCATCAACCAAGTGCATTTCTCTTCATCCCATATGGCTTCTCGACAAATTCGATCGCCCAAACGTTGACAAATTTTGAGTGGATCTTCTTGTTCAATAATTTTTGAAGAGTCATTGTTTGATTGTTGAGAAGGACGAATCGAAAGCGGGTGATAAACATCAGTGGAGTTATTGTTTAACCAAAAAGTATTAAGGTCTTCTCCTTGGGTTGAAATATTTCGAATAACGTCAATAGAGCTATTGGTCGTCAATCCTTCTGTTTCCACCAATGCTTTTGCAATTACCATGCACCGATGTTCACCAAAACTTTTATTTTCTAGTTGAGGGTCTTCTGCTACACTTATTCCTGGAGCAATTTCTTTGGTAAATGCAGGAGTCCGTTGATTAAGATACGGATGAATTTCGTCCCATCGAGTAAGTAAAATCGATGCTACACTCGCATAGGATTCCTTGTTGATGTATAAAACAGCAGTGTCAGTTCGGTAATAGGATGAAGCATCACTCAGAATCTTAAAGAAAAAGGGAATTAATGCTTCGTCCAATGCTTCCACCAATTGTTGAAAAAACTTCGTAGCATATTGAATTGAAACATTGAAATAAATGCGCGTTGTAATACCTTGATCGCTCTCTGCCCCTATGCTTCCAATTACTGAAAAGTATCCGGGACTGATGTGAGGTTTTTTCCGTGATGATTTCACATCGATGCTTCCAGATGAATTGATTCTTGCCTCTTTTTTATCAACGCGCAGCTGAACTCCTTTCTTCTGAATAATGTGATCATTCGTTTCTGTTCGCACATATTCCCAGCTTTCATCCCAATGACTCTCGTCTGTTATTACAGCGTCAAATTCCGCTTCCAAATCTCCGATTCCAAAGGTTTTCGGGATGTCTTTTGAGGGGTACGCTTCTCCATGAACGTAGAAGTTTTCGTAGAGTAACTGTATGATAAGTTGAATCTGCGCTTCCTTTTGTTGTTTTTCAGAAAGGTTATAAAACTGATCCGGCTGCTTTACTCGATATGGTTCTCCCAACCAATAAATAGTTCCTGATTCTCCAAAGTGGATACTGTCGATAATGGATTGAATATGGTGGTGCATGAATGTAGTGTTAGAGTTGAAATAAATCGTTTGCCGCTTTAATGGGGTGTTCCAATATATTCTGTGCGACTTGCAGATGAAGAAGGTGAATACGAGAAGGTGATTGCTGATTGTCTGCAGATTCGATTAAAAATTTGAGCAATGCTATAGCGGTGAATTGCATTACTTTTTTTCGAATTGTCTGATCTTCTGGATGTGTCGCATAGCTGTTCCAAAAAGAAGTGCAAAACGGAGAAAATTTGGAAAGTGAGTCCATTTGATTTGAAACTTCCCGATGTTCAAGCCACAATTGTAGTATTGAGGCGAATAAAAGAGCGACATCCCAAAGCGGATCGCCGTTATTCGCTATTTCCCAGTCAATTATGTAAATATTGGAAGGTGCTAGTACTAGGAAGTTATCGAGTTTAATGTCGTTGTGAATAACCGTCGATGATTTCCAAAGTGACTGTATGCCTTGATAGTTTTGTGCGAAAGCTGTGTTTTGTTGTATCAACTGTATGATTTCCTTCGCGGCTGGACTTAGCGTATCAAAAAAATCCTTTTCAGGAAGCGCTAAGTAAAATGCCCATGGACATTTTGACGGATGAGCAGCAGGAAGAATATTCAAATCACTCATCGATTTAAAATGCTGCCCGATGCAGTACCCCATTTGCTGGATCTTTATTGGTGTAGAATCTTCCAGGGCACTTTGTAGTGAAGATGCATTTGCCATTCCTTCCAAAATTAAAACACCATTATCACGATTGAGATATTTAGGTTCTACAAGAAATGAAGTGGTCGGATTCTTCTGGTATACAAATCCCTCTCGAATTACCGCTTCTTTTCGAAGTTGATCGGGCCCAATTTTAATAAATAATGGATTGGATTGTTGAACAAAAAAATTCTTATTTCTACTCGAACAATCCTCTATAGAATAATTGCTAGAAACGATATCTTTTTTTGAACTGAACTGCAATCGAATTAATTCATCAGTTACAGTTCTGGGGTTGTTCCAATTCGGTTTCATAGATTTATAGATTTAAAAGAAAATGCCTTCCATCCTCATAAAAGAGAATAGAAGACATTCGCAAAAAATTACCAACAGCAAACCTTGCATGTAGATTGATTCAGTGAACGTTTGAGTCGTATTCTACACCCTCTCTTTCTTCGGCTGCGCTTTGAACCAGCTCCTCCAATATGCGCATACATAGCAGATTCGTCTGTTCCTTCTAACTCATCTACAAAATCACCTTGTAAAAAGGTACGCTCTGCGATATTCGTTTTCCGGAAGCTTGTGGTAATTACCTCAGCTGTTGTACTCACCCAGATCAATGACCCAGCCATTGGGTCGTCTGAAGACTCCAACGATTTCGCCATTTGGATGTCTTCTTCTTTCACTTCGACAAAAGTTGTCATTTCTTCATTCCCGTAGATTTTTTGGTATCCAGGACGATCGCTTTTTCCCAGCCATCCGTGTAATACTTCAAATCCTTCAGATTGTGCACCTTCAGAAAGTGCTTCTACCAAGTTGTCTTGGTATTGTTTTCCTTTTTTCATAAAAAAATTATTAATTCAATTGTTAGTATCAGCTAAAAGGAAAACCTAACCACCTTTCTTATTTTTTTTTATTCAACTCATTTCCACGCATAAATGGGTTGAATATTTTGTGTCTAAAGAACCAATCATTTAACTTATCCAACAAGATTTAAAACACAGCCAATTAGTCTTAGGACTAAATCAAACTGGAATGGAAGCATCCGATAAACACCGTTTTGATATATTGGACATCGTATACAACTTAATGAAAGTGCCCAGTGGGCATGTTGAGTATTATTGGTGTAGGTTATATGTTACCTATATGAAGGAATGCAAAACAGTAGGAGTTACACGCACAACAGAAACTATGAAGCCTTTTGCAGTTCCGTGTTACAATGATTTGGTAGAGATTGTAAATTCAGGTAACGTTTGTTGATTTCACCACATTCTGAGAGGTAGGGAAAGGGCATTGCAAACTGAGGAAGAGAACCGAGAATTTATCCGAGCTCAAGAAGACCTAAACAACAATATAGCCTGATTAATTGGAAATACTATTAGCTACTCTGGGCATCTCTCGAACACAGAACACTCAAATCTTCTATTGTGAATAACTGGTTTATTCTAGGATTTCAACTTTACATTTCGCCAATTTACAATCTCAACTAAAAAAACAATACCACAAAAAAAAAGCTCCTTTCTCGGCCAAACCGAAAAAAGAGCTTTCAAATCGTATAATAAATATCTATGCTTCTTCTTCCACCATATAACTTTCAATACTAGGACAAGCACAAATCAAGTTTCTATCACCAAAGGCGTTGTCTACTCTTCGAACAGGCGCCCAATATTTCCAATCTTTTAAATACTCAACTGGATAAGCCGCTTGTTTCGCAGTGTATGGATAATTCCATTCTTGGTTGATAATACAATCCGCAGTGTGTGGTGCATTTTTCAACAAGTTGCTTTCCTTGTCACCATTTCCTCTTCCGTTTTCGATGTCTCTAATTTCATTTCGAATAGAAACCATAGCTTCAATGAAACGATCCAGTTCTTCTTTGTCTTCACTTTCAGTTGGCTCGATCATCAGCGTATTTGCAACTGGAAAAGAAACTGTTGGTGCGTGGAAACCGTAATCGATCAATCGTTTCGCAATATCTCCTGCTTCAACGCCTGTTTCTGCTTTGAATTCTCTACAATCCAAGATCATTTCGTGTGCAACAGTTCCGTTTTTTCCTTTGTATAGGATATCGAAATCATTGCTCAATGAAGTTGCTAAATAGTTCGCATTTAAGATCGCCGCTTCTGTAGATTCTCTCAACCCTTTATAACCAAGCATTTTGTTGTATCCGTAAGAAATCAACAAGATTAAAGCACTTCCATAAGGTGCTGCTGAAATAGCGTTGATTGCTTTATCTCCACCTGCTTCGCTCGACATTACTGAACCTGGTAAGAAAGGAACAAGGTGCGCTGCAACTCCAATTGGTCCCATTCCTGGTCCACCACCTCCGTGAGGAATTGCAAATGTCTTGTGTAAGTTCAAGTGACAAACATCAGCTCCAATATTCCCTGGATTTGTCAATCCAACTTGAGCATTCATGTTTGCACCATCCATATAAACTTGTCCACCACGTTCGTGAATAATCGATGTGATGTCTTTAATTCCTTCTTCGTAAACACCGTGCGTAGATGGGTATGTTACCATCAATCCCGCTAAAGAATCTTTTAATTCTTCTGCTTTCGCTTCCAATTCTGGAATATCAATATTTCCGTTTTCATCACAACCTGTAACGACAACCTTGAATCCTGCCATTACCGCAGAAGCTGGGTTCGTTCCGTGCGCCGATGAAGGAATAAGAATGATGTCTCTTTGTGTGTCTCCATTTGACTCATGGTATGCTTTGATCACCATCAATCCAGCGTACTCACCTTGAGCTCCAGAGTTCGGTTGCAATGACATTCCCGCAAATCCAGTGCATTCACATAAATCACGTTCCAACTCTCTGAACATTTCGTGGTATCCTTCCGATTGATTCAAAGGTGCGAATGGGTGAATTTGACTGAACTGAGGATTCGTAATTGGCATCAATTCACTCGCCGCATTCAATTTCATGGTACAAGATCCCAATGGAATCATGCTGTGCACCAAAGACAAATCTTTGTTCTCCAAACGTTTCAAATAACGCATCATTTTCGACTCTGAATGAAAACGACTGAACGTTGGGTGTGTTAAGACAGCATCCGTACGAAGAACAGCATTGTCCAACGATAAAGTTCTTTCTTTAGACGCATTTTGATCTGCTCCGAAGACACTTAATATTGCATTTACTTCTACGCTTGTGTGGTTTTCACCGAAGCTCATTGACAATGAAGAGTCATTGATGTAATTGAAGTTTAATTCTAATTTTTCTGCTGAAGCTTTAATTGCAGCGCAATCAACATTTGTTACGTGAATCGTATCGAAGAATTGTCCCGCTCCAACTTCAACTCCTGCAGATTTTAATCCGTTTGCAGTTTGTGTTGCCAAAGAATGAACGTCCAAAGCGATATGTCTCAATCCTTTTGGTCCATGATAAACAGCATACATACTTGCCATAACAGCCAATAATGCTTGCGCCGTACAAATGTTCGATGTCGCTTTACCTCTCTTAATATGTTGCTCTCTTGTTTGAAGCGCCATTCTCATAGCCATATTGTCATCTGAATCTTTCGATACACCGATGATACGTCCAGGAATATGTCTTTTGTACTCTTCTCTAGTTGCAAAGTAAGCCGCGTGCGGCCCACCGAATCCCATTGGAACTCCAAAACGTTGTGTAGAACCAACAACGACATCAGCTCCCATTGAACCTGGTGATTGCAATAGAACCAAAGAAAGAATGTCTGCTGCAACTGCAACTTTAATTTCTTGTTCTTTCATTTTTGAAATGAATCCATTCAAATCATCAATGCGTCCATTTGCATCTGGATACTGAACGATGGAACCGAAGAATGAATCATCTCCCGTAAACTCGTCTGCTTTACCTATTGTTAATTCAATCTCTAAATTTTTCGCATGTCCTACAATCACATCAATGGATTGAGGGAACAATGTCTCTGAAACGAAGAATTTATTTTTATCTGCCTTCACCTCCGCACGTGATCTACTGTTGAAGAGCATGATCATTGCTTCGGACGCTGCAGTCGCTTCATCCAATAAAGAGGCATTTGCCAACTCCATTCCTGTTAAGTCAAGAACCATTGTTTGGAAATTCAAAAGTGCTTCCAAACGTCCTTGAGAAATCTCAGCTTGGTAAGGCGTGTAAGCAGTATACCATCCTGGGTTTTCCAATACGTTTCTTAAAATTACCGAGGGAACGATCGTTTCGTTGTATCCAAGACCTATGAATGACTTAAAGACTTTGTTCTTGTTGGCCAACTCCGTTGCATGATCAAGGTATTCCTGTTCGGTCATTCCTTCAGAGATATTCAACTCACCTTTCAATCGAATGTGGGCTGGAATAGTCTTGTCTATTAATTCGTCAATTGAATTAACACCAATCGCATCCATCATTGCTTTTGCTTCCTCAGCATTTGGACCGATGTGTCTACTTGAAAAATCGTTCATATCGAGTAATAATAATTATGAGATGCAAATATACAGCTAACATCTCTTTTCATGAAGTGAAAAGGGTCGAATAGTGTGAAAAAAAGATGTGTTTTATATTAAGCTGTGCAAATTTGTCAGATAGAATTGCAAAAACATGAAAATACAAACGTTTTTTCAGCGAATTCTTAGAGTCTTACTCGCTCCGAAAATTCTGTTCCATTGACAAGAATGAATTCGTCCATTGCTTCCACATTCAACACACCGTCTTGAATTAGCTTGTTTGTTACAATGACGTTCGCAACTCGTTTTTGCTTGATTACAGAGGAATCATATTCGGCTTTTTGACCAGATTCTAGAAAGATGAATTGCAAATACCGAACGGTTCCTTCTGGATTGCTTTTAGAGCGTTCAACGATTGAATTGAAAGATTTATAATTGATTCGAATGATTTTTTTTCCGGACAGATCGAAGATTTCGAAACGGCAATTTGTACCATGGTCACAAATACGTTCAAGGTCAAAGAGATGCACTTCTTCAAGTGTTACTTTATTCGTTTTCTTATCGTATTCAGGTTTCTGAGCGTAGAGAACAGAGGTGAATAAAAGTAGAGTAGAGATCAGTAAAATTTTCATAATCGGTTATTAAAAAAGTTACCTTCTTCTTTTGTTCTTTCTGCGGGAATTGCGCTGGTGTTCTCTAGCGAATCCACCTTTCCTGTTGAGGTAAATTCGTTTTCCAAAGTCATGGCGAGAGTTTCTGTAAGGAAGTCCGCAACCAATGTGAAATTCATTTGTCATCCCAGTAATTCTAGATAGGTCACCAACACTATGGTTGTATGAATATCCAGCTCTAAGGAATGGTGTGATCATCATGTCAACTCCGGCGATAACAGCAATTTCAGAGCTGAATCCTGCTACAATACTGAAGCGTCCATAAAATGTGTTTCTCAAGGTTAAGTCTCCTTGAATTGGTGCACCGTTTACAAGCTTCACTTGCAAGTTCGGGTTGAATGTGTAGTTGTCACCAGCTTCTAAATAAAGCCCCGTCGAAGCGTAATAGTGCCATTCCGAGATTCTAAATCGAGTGTCGTTCGTGAATCCAGGATTTTCAATAAAATTGGTCTGGAACATTTGTGGAACACTTGCTCCAATGTAAAACATTGGGGAGTAATAGTAAATACCAATCGAGCTGTTAAAGAATGCTTTGGTATAGCTCTGCGCAAAAGCAGGATCGCCAGCATCGTTTAAAAGTGCTGAAGAGAAATCAGAAGTTTTAGTTTCTAGTCCAAGACCGACTCCAAAAATTAATGCATTGCTGTTGTCGAAATGTGCTCTGTATGCATATTGAGCACTTACGGAATTGCTCTGGTAAGCGCCAATTCTGTCGTGTTGAAAATTCAGGCCAATTGCCATGTCAAAGTCCAATTCATATTGAGCGTTCGCTGCAAAAGTTGTTGGAGCTCCTTCGAATTGATACCATTGGTTTCTATACATCAAGTCAACCTGATATTCAGCATCGATAGCCAAAGCTGCTGGATTGAGCACAGCTTGCGAGAAATTCATTTGCGCATATCTCTGATAGTTCTGAGCAAAAGCAGTTCCTTGAAACAGGCAAATAAAGAATAGAATTTTGATTTTCATTAGAGCCTTTTTAATGTTACGTATCCTTCTTTCGTTATGCCTTTAACATCAACTTGATAGAAGTAAGTTCCCCCAGGTAAATTTGAGCCTTGACCAATACAGCGCGGTGATCGACAGGTTCCATCCCAATCATTTGCGTAATTGTCTTGTTGTAGAACAATATCTCCCCATCTGTTCCAAATAACCAAGTCTCCAGGAACATCGTAGAGTTCAGGGATAATAAAAAGATCATTGTATGAATCTCCGTTTGGAGAAAACCCGTTGGGAACGATTAAATTCACAACGATAACGACTGTTGACCAAGTCATAATACAACCGTCAGGGTGAAGTGCATTCAACGTTAAAACTGTTGATTCCGTTCCGCTGAAATTAGCAACTTGCCCTGTTGAATCGGTCAATTGATCTCCTGGAGTCCATAAATAAGTGCTAAAGGCTTCTGGACCTGAGATAAGTATTGATTCGTTTCCAGCGACAATAAATGTGTCTTGCAATTGATAAAAAATGAAGTTCGGAGAAGGAGTTACCAGTGTTGTGACCGTTCCAACGCAACTTCCTTCTGTGATTGTCACTGTAACGATTGTGTCTTGAGCTGGGGCAAGAACAATTTGACTCCCCGTTTCACCTGTTGACCATACATATGAGGAACCACCGCTGGCTACCAATAATACTGATCCTCCCGAGCAAGCGTTTCCATATACCGAATCAACAGCAAAATCAATTACTGTAAGATCGAAGTCAATCGTTGAGACACAAAAGTTCGTGTCAGCAATAGTTACTGAATACGTTCCAGGATTTGAAACTGTAAATGTTGGTCCAGTATTTCCACCGCCCCAATCGTACAATACATAAGTACCGGAAAGACTAAGTGTAGTATTGCCGCCAGTTTGGCAAAGTGTAGCGCCCGCACTTGAAATAATTGCGTCTACGGGTGATTCATGCACCGTAACAAGAATTGTGTCGAATGAAATACACCCCACTCCATCTGCCGCTGAAACGACAAATGTTCCTGAAACCGTCGGATTCAAAACTTGTCCAATTCCCGTTTCTGGTCCTGTCCATGCGTATGAAACGAATCCGTTAGCAGCCGTAATCGGAACCAACGCATTTCTGCACATTTCAATTGAATTACCTTCATTGATGGTAACGTCAATTACACACTGTATCTGCGATTGTGCAGAAAGCGATACAACGGTGATAAGGCACGTTATTAATAATTTCATCTTCGTTTAAATTGTAAGCCTAACAAAAATATTGATAAATTCAACCAAACCCTATTGAGAATAGTTAAAACTTGCCGATGATTGAAATCGTACTATTCAACATGACTCAATTTTATCATATTTGAGTTACCGTGCGCTTCGATAGGCATTGAAGCAATATTGATCACTAAATCACCTTCCTTTAGAATTTCTTTATTCTTCAGGATGGCTTTGATTTCCATGATCGTATTGTCAGTACTTTCTGTTTTGTCGTAATAAATCCCCTTGACACCCCAAACTAAATTAAGTTGTGTTAAGATTTGTCTGTTACTTGTAAAAACATAGATCGCTGCTTTTGGTCGCTGTGAAGCAACTTTGTATCCAGTGTATCCTGTGAAAGACATGGTAAGAATTGCATCCGCTTCAACACGTCTTGATAATCGAACTGCGTTGAAACAAATTGAATCCGTAATGAATCGAGTTTGATCTTTTTCTGGAGCTTCTTCCTTGTTGTAAATACCTTCGAAAGTTTCAATCTCCTTTACGATGTTCGCCATCGTTTTAATCACTTCAATTGGGTATTTACCAACGGATGTTTCACCTGATAACATTACGGCATCTGCACCATCAAGAACAGCGTTTGCAACATCATTTACTTCTGCTCTTGAAGGCGTAATGTTGTCAATCATGCTTTCCATCATCTGCGTAGCAACAATAACAGGCTTCGCATGAGATTTACATTTCGTAATCAGCATTTTTTGAATGAGAGGTACGTTTTGATACGGAATCTCAACACCCAAATCGCCTCGGGCAACCATTATTCCATGGCTTTCTTTTATAATGTTGTCAATGTCTTTTATCGCTTCGGGCTTTTCAATTTTCGCAATCACTTTGGCAATGCTTCCCTTCGCGTCAATCAGTCCTTTTAATTCAATGATATCTGCACCAGATCGAACGAATGAAAGTCCAACCCAATCCACATTTTGTTCTAACGCAAATTCGAGATCGATCAAATCTTTCTCTGTCAAGCAAGGCATTGAAATACTCGTGTTTGGGAAGTTCACTCCCTTGTGAGAAGAGAGAATTCCGCCATGAAGTACTTTCGCTTTGATCTCATCAACTTTGTTTGAGCTGATTACCTCAAGCATCAATTTCCCATCGTCCAAAAGGATTCTTTCCCCTGGATCAACATCTTTCGGTAAGTCTAAATAGTTAATTGAAAACTTACTGGCAGTTCCCATAATTGCATCCGTAACAACCAGAACTTCTGATCCTACAATCAAATCCACTCCGTTGTCTTCCATTTTCCCCGTTCGGATTTTTGGTCCTTGGAGGTCAGCAAGTATCGCAGTATGGTATCCCGTTTCACTATTTAATTCACGAATCGTCTCGATTGTTTTTTTATGCACTTCATGCGAGCCGTGTGAAAAATTTAATCGACAAACATTCAATCCGTTTTGCATCATTTCACGCAATACCTCTTTATCACTTGAGGCAGGACCCATGGTCGCTACTATTTTTGTTCTTTTCATCTTTTTTAAAAAACTATATTTTCTGCTGATCCAATTTCAACAGGGTCGAACTCATAAACCCCTAGAATACTTGGAACAGATTTCAAATCATTCATTAATTCATCCAGTTCAATAGCAATGTTGTCGTGTAGAAAAAGAAAATAATCGATGCTGGGTTTTTCCGGTATTAGGAATTTCCCGTGGTGTTTATTCTTTATTAGATAATAGGTCAGCCTGTTTTCTTCATCTTCAAAATTATACATTGAATGATTTGAAACAGCCTCACCTTTTTTGTCCGTTAGAACGTAATCTTCATCACACTTCGCTAAGTTCAGTCCAATTTTCTCGTTGATACTCCAAGCTAATCTGTAATCACTGTGGTGAGAACAAATCCCGATTAAATCAAAATCGATTTCATAATCTATCGTTAGCGTATATTTCTTTGTCTTGGCCATTGCTAATAGGTGCGAAGTTAAGGTTTTTTACTGTGATGAAGAGAGATAGTTGAATCCGTAACATAAGGATAATCTCATCTCAGCGTTAATTTTGACGAATTCAAAGATTTCTGTGAATATTTAAATGAAATTATTTCGAGCATTAACAAATCCTTAACAAAATTATAGGCGCTAACTAGTTGATAATCAATTGATTTAATTTTTGGCACTAACTTTGAATTTAGGTCAGTCATAAACAAATAAATTTTTTAATTATGATCGCAAAGAAAAATTCGAGGTTCGACCTCGAGCGGAAAAGAACTGCCCTGTTTGCAATGGGCTTATTGGCAGCTGGCTCATTTACTTTAGCCGCTTTCACGTATGATTCACCACTCTCAGTGGAGATGGAGAAGAGAGCCCATGTTTCAGAACACATTGATTACGAGATTCAACAAGTTCAGAAGGAAGAGCCAAAACCAAAGGACGATGTGAAACCTCCTGTTCAAAGTGATGTTCAGCAATCAGCTCCGACACTGGATGTGCACGCAGCTCCGGACCAAGACATCGTAAGTGCAGATAACTCAAGTGATGTGATCGATGTACAAGTTGGGATTGAAGGGCTTGGTTACGACTATGGTGCGGACGTTCCGGTTTTCGATGAATTGGAAGCTGAAATCTTCATCTGGGTTGACACGGAAGCTAGTATGGTTGGAGGTGTTACTGAAATGTTCAGACACATTCAATCTACAGTGAAGTACCCTGAAATAGACATTGAGGGATACGTGGAAGGAACTGTTGCAGTTTCCTTCGTTGTGGAAAAGGATGGTGAAATCACCAACATATTCATTGAGAAAGGAGTCAGTAAAACTCTTGATCGCGAAGCGAAGCGTGTTGTGCGCTCGTTCCCAAAATGGGTTCCTGCAGAGTTAGATGCTAAGAAGGTTAGAACAAGAGTTCGTCTTCCAATTGTGTTTACTTTGGAGTAATAGAAACACAACGGCTTCGGTAGCCAAAAGCGATCTCGGTTCTGCCGGGGTCGCTTTTAACTGCTGCCATTAATAAAATAGACAGATTTATTCTTTAATGAATCTCTTATACTGAATACCTTCTTCGGAATTCACCTGAAGAATATAGATTCCTTGATTCAATCTAGATAAGTCAATGGAAGTCGAATTACTACTCGGCCTCAATGGTGGTAAGATGATTTTACCGTTCAAATCCATTATTTGAAATACTGCGTTTTGATACAGCGGGTAATCAACAATCAAATTTGAATGAGCAGGATTTGGATAAATGTTCAATTCAGGGAGTTTGGGCTCTTCAATTCCCACAGCCGCGCCTTGAATAAAGTTATGCGAATCAACTCCCCTTAATAGAGCAATACGACGTGCTTCATATCCAAATTTATCAGCCGAATTAGGCATGCCTTCCCAAGTTATTGGTCGAGGAAGTCCTCCGCAATAAATAACAACATCAACCATAATTAGAGAATCATTAATTAGAACCAATGAATCTGAAACTGTTACTAAACTGGTGTCTTGATACATTGTCATTTCAAAAGTCAAAATAACAAGCGATCCATTATTGAAGACTGTATCTTCGAAGTACGTCACGGAATCAATTGGAGCGCTGTAATCAAAATTACAATTTACCGCATTGAAATAAGTCGTGTCCTGAATTGGATTGATGTATAAATTTGAATCGATGTAGGATGTGCCATCGTTTGCAATAACAATTGTGTCAATACTTGCAATATAGTTAGGCACATTAGCGTCATACGAATAAACCGAGTACATTCCTGGGCAAAGGTTCGATGACAATTGATGATTGTATGTGCCATCATTCCAAACGTTGAGAGGCGTTCCAACTCCATTGGTGGGAAGGGCTAAAATCCAACCGTCACAATTGTTTGAATCGTGCTGCACGGCCAATTCAACATCAAGTCCTGTATTCACATAAACATCATTCATGTCGCCGATGTAAATTCTGAACTCAGTGTAATCGGATGCATTAATTGGATCTTGTATTCCAATAAAATAATAACCAACTGAAAGTGAGTCGAATTGAAGCGTGAATGCATCCGTATGACTAGTGTCAGGAACGACCCAGTTTTGATCGCCCAATTGAAATTCATAGGATTGAAGAACACTTGCGGAATCAAATTGAATCGTCATAAACCCATCATTGGTTGAATCGGATGTTGGTTCGGTGTAGCTGATTACGTTGTAATTTAAATGCTGAGGTAGGGGAGAAGAATAAATTTGATAACTATGAAGGTAGCCATTGGAACTGAAGATGGATAGTTTTGGTGTATTTAAACTGGCATAATCCTCTATGCAATAATTTAAAATTGTATCGCCATCAAAAACATATTGTTCCTGCCAATTAATGTTTTGATCTTCAAAAACAATCCATGCTAAAGGTGGAAGTCCGTATGCTTCACAAATAACTGTATTGTTGCATGAGTTTTGATCGAAAGTTCCTTCAATTCTGGGTTTTATATACGTCTGACTAGTTGCATTGAAGAGGAATACAAATAGAATGTTAATCAATAATACTGTTCTCATAGCACGAAGTTAAGGCAAAAGTTTTTAATTGTTGTGCGTAATTCTACGTGTTTAAAATTCAAATCCTGAAATATTTTTGGAATGAAAAAAGGCTGCCTCAGAATAGAAGCAGTCTTTTCAATTTTATAGAATGGATTAATCCAATGAACCAATCATTTTCTTTGGATTCACCCAATTGTCGTACTCTTCAGCGGGAACATATCCAAGACGAATTGCTTCTTCTCTCAACGTTGTTCCGTTTTCATGCGCTGTGTTTGCAATTTCTGCGGCTTTGTAATAACCAATCTTCGTGTTCAAAGCAGTTACAAGCATCAACGAATTGTTTAAAAGCTCGTCGATTCTCGTTTGGTTTGGTTCAATTCCACGGGCACAATTTTCATCGAATGATGCACAAGAATCTCCAATTAATTGAGCGCTTTGCAATAAATTCGATGCCATCATAGGCTTGAAAACGTTCAATTCATAATGACCTTGAGCTCCACCAATTGTGATCGCAACATCATTCCCCATAACTTGAGCACAAACCATCGTTATCGCTTCGGCTTGTGTTGGATTTACTTTTCCTGGCATAATTGAAGATCCTGGCTCATTGGCAGGAATGGTAATCTCACCAATTCCAGAGCGAGGACCTGAAGCCATCATTCTAATATCGTTTGCAATCTTATTTAAAGAAACCGCAATTTGTTTTAAAGCTCCGTGCGTTTCAACAATCGCATCATGCGCAGCCAAAGCTTCAAATTTATTTTCTGCTGTAATAAATGGAAGTCCAGTAAATTCAGCAATTTTAGCTGCTACAAGAACGTCATAACCAGCAGGCGTGTTCAAACCTGTTCCAACTGCTGTTCCACCCAATGCCAATTCAGAAAGATGGTCCAATGTATTTCGCAAGGCTTTTAATCCATGGTTCAATTGAGAAACATACCCAGAAAACTCTTGCCCTAAAGTAAGAGGAGTCGCATCCATTAAATGCGTTCTGCCAATTTTTACAACGTCTTTGAACGCTTCCGATTTTGCCTGAAGTGTATCTCTCAATTGCTCAATTCCAGGAATCGTTGTTTGAACTACTTTTTGATAACAAGCGATGTGCATTCCTGTTGGGAACGTGTCATTACTTGATTGACTTTTATTTACATCATCGTTTGCAGCAAGCGTATTTTCGCCTTCGCCAATTTTGAATCCAGCGTTTACGTGCGCACGATTTGCAATTACCTCGTTCACGTTCATGTTACTTTGCGTACCAGATCCCGTTTGCCAAATCACCAAAGGAAATTGATCATCCAATTTTCCGGCGATAATTTCCTCCGCTGCTTTCGAGATATGATCTCTCTTGTCTTCAGTCAATACACCCAATTCACAGTTTGCGTGAGCGGCTGCTTTTTTCAAATAAGCAAATGCATGTACTACTTCGATAGGCATAGATGCCGCCGGTCCGATCTTAAAATTGTTTCTTGAACGTTCAGTCTGAGGGCCCCAATATTTATCTGCTGGTACCTTAACATCACCAATGGTATCTTTTTCTATTCTGTATTCCATGATTGTATTTTTTGCTAAAATTAACGATCCTTATTATTTCTTGCAGGTTTAGCTATCTCTTATTTGAATTATTATTACTTTTACGTCTGTTAAACAAGTACAAAAATAATTACAGATGAGTGTTTTCGGTATTGTTCTTTTTCTTTTACTAGGTGGAATGGCATTTTGGATGCTGTTGTTCCTAATGGCGTTTATCCTTCCATATTGGATTACACTGGGTGTTTTCGATATGATGCAGCCAAAAAGAATTTATGAAGACAGCGAAGAAGAATAAACTTCGGTCTTTAAGATATATCGAAAGCTGATCCAATGGGTTGGCTTTTTTTTTGCGTTTTTTTTTAAAACAACAAAAAAAGGCCTAGCGAAAACGCCAGACCTTCCAATTTTTTATTGTTTTTTATTTTGAACCTTTCGCTGCCGGTAAAGCGCATACTACAGAGATATTGAATGGGATTTTATCTAAATATTCAGTGCAGATACACGTATTTCCACTTTTTCCATCTGTTCCAAAAGACAAAACCATTTCATCCTTCATAGGCATACTGCCTTCAGCTGACTTATCTTTCCATGCTAAGATATACATGATTGGAATGTATTCGAAGTCTGTAATCGTCGTTCCATTCCAAATAATTGAAGCACTTTCAGCAGTTAAAGAATCTTTTGCTGAATTAATCATTGGCGCTCCTCCGAATCCGATTAATGGAACAGGGTTGAATGTTGTGTACGATTTAACAATTGTTCCATTTACCTTACCTGAGATTGTAACTAAAGACCCAAAACTTCCATCTGGAGTATACTCACGAGTAAACTTTAAATCAACCAATTCACTTATCGTTAAGGTATTGTTTTTTGAGAATGCCATTGATGAATCGAATGTAAACTCTTCGGATTTTTTCCCATCCAATGATACGCCTACCATTACTTGACAGGTTGTCGGTGATGATGAATACGTATAAATTCCTTCAATTGAAATAAAAGCACCTCTAGCAACAGAAGGCAGCGGGTAATATCCACTGAATTCACCTAATGCTTCACTATTAGTATTGTTTGGGTTTGTCGTTGGAATTACTTTTGAGGTCTCAATAGTTTGCAATAATCTTGTCGATTTTACTTTACTCGTACCTTTAAGTGACATCATATCATTACAGATTAAACCTCCTTTTGAAGAGGTGCCCATAATTAGGTTGTTCACATGTAGGTTATTCATATTGGTTTCATTGTCGAAAGAAAAGAAATACATGTTCAAGCTATATGTATAAGATGGAACCTTTGTCAACTTTGTTGCACTTGGATTATTGTAGTCAAACAGGAGCGTGTAATCATCTTTGATCTCCAAAACGGTATACAATTCAGAGGTTCCCAAAAATTTCGCATGATATGATCCAATATATTGTTCGTAATGAATTGGGTTGTTGTATGTCGACCCAGTTATATTTTTAGCTTCTTCTTCAAGCAATACAATGGAACCAGTTATAGAAACCGTTGGTCCCGTCGTTGATCCAGAACGAGTGAAAGTTAAATCGATAAGAGTTGATCCATAGGCAGTTGTTGGAGTTTCTAAAAATAACTTGTTATCCGTAAAAGTTCCTGTTGTTCCAGTAAATGGAATTCTATGTGAAGTTACGCCGTCCAAAGAAATGATAAGGGAGATGTCGTAAATAGGAACGGTAGCTCCTTTTTGCATGTGCATATTTGTATCGACAGTTATAAATGCGCCGTCAACTCCGGTAATATCCAATCCATAATATCCATTAAATGGCATTAATGCTGCAGTATACGATTCGATTGCAATTGAGTTCGGTTTCGTATTGCTATACTTTTTGGCTAGTTCAGCGTGGTGTTCGCTTGTTTCAGACATTGATGTCTGCGCAACTGGCACTGTCTTTTCTAGAGTTGTCATTTTGATTAATTAATTATTCAATTTTAAAATTGAAGAAATTATGCACCTCTTTACAGTGAAATGTCATGAGAAAGAGATTTTGTGTAACGAGAACCCCAAAAGACTAACACGAATAAATTGAGCCTATAAAAAGAGGACGGCAATTCATTTTATTAGAAGGTGTTGGACAATGATCTCGTTTTTAATAGTCTGCAAAAGCTCAATTGGGCACTCAATTAAATTGGCTGTAAGTTTTAGAGTCGAATAAAAGTGTTACTTTTTTAAACGGGTGAATTATCCTCTTGAACTAAAACTTGAATTATGAAAAGATTAAAATTATTATTTAGTGTTCTTGTGGCCATTAGTGTTTCCAATTTTTCAAATGCAGAAATAACGGTTTCAATCAATGAATTCCCAGATCAAGAAAGCGAAAACATGCTTTTCAGAGGGTACAATAACGTGCTAGAGATCATAACGACTGGTGAGGAAATTGAATACACAATTGAGAACTTTAATTTAAAAACATCACAAGTTGCACCATCAGACAATCCGAATGTAAAAAGGTATTGGATTACTGTTGGAACTGAAAAAACAGCGTCTTTGAGTTTCATTAAAAAGGGTGAGAAAGAGCCATTCTTAACGGTGAATTGTAAGGTTGGTAACCTGCCCAGTGCTGTTGTTTCTCTTGGAGGAGTTGAATCTGGAGGTGTTGTTTCTAAATCTGCAAGTTTCGTTTCTGCAGGGACTCCCAAAAAAGTTAGAATTGTATCGCCCTATAGAGTAATTGCCACATCCATTACTATCGGTGACAAAACAGAAGTAACCTTGTCTTCAGAGCTAAGTGATACGATGCGAGCATTATTGGGGTCAGGAAAATCTGGCGATGAAGTGATAGTTAAATGCAAAGTGCTAAGTTTAGATGGAATTACACGTCAAATACCTGGAACGTTTATCCTGGAATAAATGTGACTGTGTTCTAAAATTTCAAGCTAAAACTAAAATTATGAAATCGTTCATGTTGTTTTTATTATTGATTGGATTTTCATTGAATTCCTACTCACAATCAAACCTTCAAGTTGAAAATTTGTCTTTGGCTACGGATAGTTATATGTTGTATCGTCATGTTGAAAACAAGGTTAAAATAACGTTTGATGGCTCGAAAGATGAATTGGAATTAGAGGGAATCAATTGCGAAATATCTGAGTTGGAAAATTACTTCCTTGTTACGCCAAATTTGGCTCAAACGGCATACATTAAGATCAGTAAAGGGAAAAAACTCATTCGGACATTGAAATATGACATTTCAAATATGCCAGACCCTTGGATGTATTTGGGTGAAGTGAAAAATGGGGGGAGAATTACCGGTTATGAAAAATCATTGACGGCGAAATACGCTGAGGGAATCCCTCGAAAGCAAGAGTTTCTTCTAAATAAAATAGTGCTTTTCATAAACGGAAGAGAAATTGAATCTTCTTCAGGTAAGTTGTCGGAAGAAATGCATAAGGCCATTCAAATGGCGGATAGTGAGACTGCTTTGAGCTTCAATTGTTACGTTGAAGGAGAAGATAAGATTACACGATTAATGCCTACGGTTTTCACGAAAGACTAAACGATAAAAAATTAAAACGATGAAAGTATTACTTATTCTGACTCTGTTTTTAAGCTTCCAAACCTTAGCGCAAGATGATCCGACATTGTTCTTTGGGAATTCAAAATCGGGAGAAGTAATTTCTCGATCTACTAAGGTATTGAGCATTCGTAGTCAAAGTTCTGGTCAAGTTTTAAGCAACTATTCAATAGTTTCGTTTACCATGTATGTCGAAGGCTCAAAAAAAGGACAGACAATCCTTCCTTCCTCGGGATCTAGAATCAGTCCAACAATGGAGAAGGTAATGCGTTCGGCAAAGTCTGGAGCGATAGTTTCAATGATATTGAAGGTGAGCGGGCCGGATGGAATTGCTCGACAAGTTTCAGCATCTTTTACTATTAATTGAAAGATTGGCTTAAGGTAAAAATGAACTTATAATAGCATGAAGGAATCCCAAGTTGCATTGAGAGCAGTCAATACCTGACCTTTAAATCCTCGTTTTTTCTTTGACATTAATCTTGAAAATTATGCGTTTGCGTGATTTCACACTCTGCAGCAGTTGTACTTCTGCGAAAAAGCACCTTTAAACCCACACCTTACTACCTTCGGAGCAATTCTTACAGATTTCAATGTCATTTCTTCCCGTCAATACAGCATTTCTAAATGCGTTGTATTGAGGATGGTGCCAAATGGTTTTGAAATCCTTGTCGGCAACTGTTCCAAGCACGTGTTTGGCATCTTTGTCGAAGCAGCAAGGAACAACTTTTCCGTCCCACGTAAGCACCGATGAAGACCACATTCGCCAGCAATGATTGCCCAGTTTGTATTTCATCTTATACGTCCCGTCTGGCTGTTTTCTGTAGCGCGAATATTTTTCATTTTCAGGCATCAACGGATTTCCATTTTCAAATTCGTACAATTGAGCCGATTTGATTCGAACCTCGTCAATTCCCATTTCTTTTCCCAATTCAAACACCTGTGGAATTTCGTGTTCGTTTGGTTTTACCGCTAAAAATTGAAAAATCAGATGCGGTGTGCTTGAGTTCAATCGCAATTTGGCTTGAACCATTTCCTTTGTTCCCGCGATTACTTTGTCGAGCTTTCCATGAATTCGATAGTTCTCGTATGTTTCTTGCGTCAACCCATCAATTGAAATGATCAATCGATCCAATCCAGACTCAACGATGTCTCCTGCCATTTTTTCATTGATGAAATGAGCGTTCGTTGAAGTGGAAGTATAAATCTTGTTTCTCTTTGCCTCTTTGATTAATTCAAGGAAATTGGGATGCAAGAAAGGTTCTCCTTGAAAATAATAGTTGATGTAGAATACGGACCGCTTCAATTGCGCAATCATTTTTTCGTGCAAGCTCAAATCGAGTCTCCCAGTCGGCCGTGTAAATTGCTTTAGACCACTTGGGCATTCAGGACATCCTAAATTACATGCGGTTGTCGGTTCTATGCTCAATGAAAAGGGCATTCCTCTGTGCTTCGATTTCTTTAAAAGCCGAGAGATTAAATAGCTTCCTTGCAAAACGCACAAGTTCCACGCCCGATAGATATTGACGTGTTTTAGGATGTTGATATTGTCTCGGAAAGTAGAAATAGCTATTGAATTTTAAATAAAGTTACGCAATTCACTCAACAAGAATAGCAAAGCACTCAATGGATCTTCTATTTGTGCTTTAAATGTGACAAAATTGTATCTTTAGTAGACTTACTATGAAAACAACATTACTTGCTCTTGTTTGCTTTTTGACCTTTCTATCATTTGGTCAGGATTCTCTGCGCTCACAAAAGGTTGACGAAGTAAGCGTTAGTCATACAATGAAAAAGGAAATCGCTTTTAAGGATTCGAAATACTTCATCATTGATTTTCATATCGGTGAAAAAGGCAGTTTTCTTCTCTTAAACCGCTTCAAAAAATATTACCTCTACTCCTTGAATTATAAGATGGAATTGGAGCATCAAATTCAGCTGAAATTTAAGCCTACTTCCTTGTTTAAGGATTGTCTGGGGTTTGTTCATGTGATGAGTAAAGACAGTATGTATCAAATTGAAAAATTCGGTTATCAGGTCGTGCTTTTTGAGCGAAATCCAATTTCGTTGTACTTGAAATTTTTCAAGAATTGTATTGGGCAGAATGACTCTATTGTAATTTTTGAAAGGAAGGTGAATTATGGTAAAACCCAGCTCTTTTATGGTGTTCGAGTCAAGGAAAAGAAGCGGTATATGTTGTATCGTGCAGAAGATTCATTGCTTGTTCGAAGTGTTTTGGATGAAAAGCGGCTCATTCGAGCACCGAGACAGGGAATGCCAACAGTCAACGAGGATGTGCTGAAGGCACAGCGGCAGCAAGCCCAGAGAGCGCAGTTTTTTCAGCAAATTGTTTCTTTACCAGATTACAACCCACTCTTCGTTAAAAATGACACAACTTATATTTTTGATCACTTGAAAAGTGAATTGACATTAATGACTGATACAGGCGCCGTATTAAAGAGCATTCCAATCGATTACCATCAGTCCAAAAATTGGAATAAGAAGGTCCATTTTGATGAGAATCGCGGAAGATTTTATTCTGTAGATGAAAAGAATGGAGCTCAAGTGTTTTGCCGTTTGAATCCAGAAACGTTTGACATTGAGAAAAGTACAAAGGTGTATAAACATGCTTATCCAAAGAAAGTAATTGTGTTTAATGGCTTTGTTTACTATACCTATAAAGAGAATTTCGACGACAATTTAAACAAGTTGTTTAGGCAAAGGATTTGAATTTCGCATTGGATGTCCTTCACGTTTTAAATAGACTGATGCAGTTCACTCAATAAGAATAGCAAAGCACTCAATGGATATTAATTCTGGGCAATAAATGCTTCAAAATTGTATCTTTAGTATCCTTACTATGAAAACAATATTGCTTGCTCTTGTGTGCTTTTCGACCTTTGCATCATTTGGTCAGGATTCTTTGCGCTCACAAAAGATCAAAGAAGTAAGTGTTAGTCATTCCCGTAAAAAGGAAATTGCCTTCAAAGATTCCAGGTTTTACATCATGGATTTTCACATTGATTCGAATGGCACGTTTATGCTTTTGACTCGCTTTAAAAAATACTATCTCTATCTGCTCGACTCTGACATGAATCTCAAGGTGAAAAAAAACATAACGTTTCATCCCAAATCGTTGTTTTTAGATTGCACAGGAGCGCTTCACCTTTTTACCAAGGACAGCATGTTTCGTATTGAAAAGTCGGCTGACACACTACTTTTTACAGAAAAGAAATCCTTGGATTTATACAAATATTATTTCAGAGATTGTGAGGCGAGTAATGACGTTGGCTTGATTTTTAAAACGGTTAAGAATTACAGTCAAACGACGGATTATTATCAAATTGAAAACTACTCGAAATTTAATATGGATGTGTATGTAATTACAGATTCATCATTGGTTCGTGGTGCACGTGAAACGGAAGCTGAGATCAAGAAAGAAGAATTTCGATTGAGGAGAAAGTACAGTCGGAGCGTCGGGACTAGAGCACCAACTTGGGAAGATCAGACGCAGGAAGGGCAATTGAGAAATGATAAATCATCTGAAATTCAGCGGCATTTAGACAAACGACGATTTTATGGGCAATTTGTCTTGAGGCCTTATTACAATCCTTTGTTCATTCGAGATGACACAACGTTCATTTTCGATCACGTAAACGGTGAAATGGTTCGGATGACGATGGAGAGAGAGGTATTGGATAAAAGCCCTATTAACTACCACAATGAAAATCATTGGAAAGGCGAGATGCAGCTTGATGGGAAGCGAAACGTATTTTATTCGATTGAAGAAAAGCACGGCGCTCAAATTTTCGGAAGGTTGTCGCTTGAAACTGGAGAGATTAATCGAAAAACGAAGATTACCAAACACGCATATCCTGAAAAAGTGATTGTTTACAATGGGTTTGCTTATTATGTGTACCGCCAATTTGTTGACGACAATTTAAACAAGTTGTTTCGACAACGGATTTGAAGATTTAGGGTGTGTTTGCTTGAGCC
>JAWUWJ010000041.1:0-18007 GCA_034111925.1 Crocinitomicaceae bacterium | reverse complement strand
TGTAGATGTAATGCCATATCGAGGAGCAGAAATTGTTGGACATTATGCATTGGGTAGTTTCGGAGAACATTATAACGAAGGCAAACTAGATGCAGCAACAAAAACGGAAGTAAAAGTGATCGTTGAAAGTTTAATAAACGCTATAAAATAGAATTTATGAAAGAAGTCGTTAAAGAATACAGCAATGATGATATAACTGTTATTTGGGATTCAGGTAAATGCAAACATGCAGCCGAATGCGTAAAGAACTCACCGAATGTCTTTAACCCTAAGGATAAGCCTTGGATGGATGTTAGTAAAGGAGAGTCGAATCAGATAATGTCAACGATTGATAAGTGTCCATCAGGAGCACTTTCTTACCGAAAAAACTAGTTTTAGCTTTTCAATAGTTAACACTAAACCGTTTAGTGTATGAATTTTATGTTTTTTATATTGGCCCTAATTAAACCATATATAAAACAATTATTATGAAAAGAAGATTACTAACGTTAGCGGTTATTTTAACTGCAACTTTTGGGTTGAATGCTCAGGTTACTACTTATGCAGTTGGTGCAGCTGTTGATGATTTTACTGTGACAGATGTTCATGGAGTGACTCATACGCTTAGCGATTACACAAGTGCTGGGAAATGGGTAGTTCTTGATTTCTTCTTTGTGAATTGTCCTCCTTGTCAGGCTACTGTTCCTACATTCAGTGAATTTCACGAAAAATACGGATGTAATGAAGGAGACGTTGTTTGTCTTTCAATAGATACAGGCGATGACAATGCACAGGTTTTAGGATTTGAGGCAACTTATTCTGAATCTACTGGTTTCAATCCTGCTCCTGCAATTTCAGGTACTGAAGGTGGTGGAAATGCAGTTGTATCTGCATTTGGAGTTGGAGCTTTTCCGACGTATTGTTTAGTTGGTCCAGATATGACGTTGAAAATTGATGATATCTATCCAATTAATAACGTTGCAACGTTCGAAACGGCACTTTCAGGTGTAGGATTTACTCCAACTGAAATGTCTTGTGGTTCGGTTAGTAGTGTTGAAGAAAATACTTTGTTGAACGATATCGTTGTATTCCCTAACCCTGCTGCTGCAAGTACTACAATTTCTGTAAGTCTTGAAGCAACTACTGACGTTACTGTCGAAGTATTCAACTTGGTTGGTGCTTTAGTTTCAACTGAAGTTTACTCAGGTGTTTCTGGTGAAAACAATTTTACTGTTAACACAAGTGCTTTAGAGAATGGACAATACATCCTTAATGTTTCATTGGGAGATAACGTTTCTAGAACTCAAGTTAACTTGAACGTATTGAAGTAAATACAGCTTAAAAATACTGAAGCCCTCATCTTGGAAATCCAGGTTGGGGGCTTTTTCATGCGCTAGTATTTTGTTCTTGGATTTGAATACTGAGCGGAATACTGTGCGCAGTCTAAGTATTCCGACGTCAATTATATCGCACGGAAGCAGTCATCAAAACAGAGAATTTGTGGAATCTTAATCCGTTTTACATCTCATAAGAAACTTAGTCACTTATGAGAAACATTTTATTGGTTGCTACTCTCTTTAGTTCCTTCTTGGGATATACTCAAGACACCTTAATGGAACAGCAGTTGGACGATGTTCAGGTCCGATTGAACCTAGAAAAAGAAATTGCTTTCTCGGACAGTAAACATTTCATTTTGGATTTCCATATTGGTAAACGGGGCATCTTTCTTCTGTTAAAACAGCGTAACAATTATTTTGCCTATTTACTCAACAATGACTTTAAAGTAGAGGATAGGCTTCAGCTTGATTTCAAACCAAAAGAGCTTTTCTCCGACTGTTTCGGTATTCTGCATATTCTAGGACGCGATAGCATTTATCAACTTGAAAATATGAGTAATGAATTATTCATCTACGAGACCAGCCCAATCGATTTATACGATTCATTTTTGAAAGGGTGCATAGCGAACAATTCCACCCAGCTAATATTCAGACGCTTAGACAATTTCAATCAGACTACCGTATATTATGGTATTGATAAAACGAACGATGAACTTACAGATCTTTATCTCATTGAAGATTCCTTGCGAATTCGCAATATACATGATACCTATGATTCGCTAATCATTAAAGATCCAGGTGAAACTGCTATAATGACAGAGGTCAAAGGTTATGATTTGGATCAAACTTCTAACTACGATTTGATCCATCAGTATAGACAAGCTAAATATTTTTTCGATGATTTTTCAGCAGCTCCAGAATGTCACCCGGTTATTGTTAAAAATGATACGACCTACATTTTTGACAATCTGAATGATTTAGTTGTGGTGATGAATGACACAGGCCGCATCTACCGTACGCTTCCTCTTAAATCGAACAATAGTATAGAGGTTGAGCTCGATAAAAAACAAGATCGATTGTACTCTGTGAGCCAAGAAAAAGGAGTTCAAGTGTATGGATTGCTTTCTTCCGATAATTTTGAGGTTATTCGTAAAACGAAAATTACAAAACACGCCTATCCGAGAAAAGTCATTGTTTATAATGGTTATACGTATTACCTCTACAAAGAATTTATGGACGATTATTTTAATAAACTATTTCGTCAGAGAATCTAAGCGAGTCTATCAATTCCGATCCGTTGAGCTGATACATCACCGTTTTTGTTCTTAAGTCTATTGTTTCCCAATTTCTTATTTAATTTTGTACAACTCTCAAAATAAATGAAAAATGAGTAGGGGTAAACTCAAAATAGATTGTCTTCTAAATAAAAACAGGAATTAAAAGCGCAAAGTAACCTGTATGATTAGTACGACAGAAATCGATTCACAAACCTTAGAAAGCTTATTCCATCAGCATTATGATGGACTATGCCGCTATTCTTTTACAATTTTAAAAGAACAGGCAGAAGCGGAAGATGTAATTCAAGGATTGTTTGTCAAACTTTGGGAAAAGCGGAAAGACCTTGATGTTTTAAATAACACAAGGGCTTATTTATACCGCTCTGCTCATAATGAAAGTTTGAACGCAGTAAAACGAATTAACCGCCGGGCAATGGGATCTGGAGACAAGGAATTGCAGCTTTCGGAGACGAATGATGCAAGTTCCATCATGATTGGAGATGAACTTCAACTTCAAATTGATAGTGCCTTAGAAACGCTCCCAGAGAAATGCCAAGAAGTTTTTCGTTTGAGTCGGTTTGAACAACTTTCATACAAAGAGATTTCCGCGCAGCTTTCAATTTCAGTAAAAACGGTAGAAAATCACATGGGCAAAGCGTTACGCCTTATGCGAGAAGGTCTTGAAGATTATCTGCCACTAGTATTGATTGCAATTTTAGTATCAAAAGGATGGTAATGAAAAGAGAGGAAATAGAAGAGCTCATTGCTCTGTTTTTGAGTGGCGAGTCGTCACCCGATCAGGCCATGGACTTAGAGGGTTGGCGGTCCGAGAGCGAAGAGAATCAAGCATTGTTTATTTCGTATGAGAAGACATTTAATGCAACACACGGTCGCATTGGCTTTGTATCTCCAGATATCGATGGAGCTTGGCGGAACGTAAAAACTTCTATAAAAGAAGAGCCCAAAGTGATACCGTTGTTTAGAAATAGAAACTTTTATATGAGTCTTGCAGCCGTTGCTGTTATTGCATTCATTGTAGGCTCAATTTGGAATTTTAAACCCAAATATGGACAACTGCCTGGTTTCGATAATCCAATTGCACAGGTCGATAGTGTCTATACAGAGCAAGTAATTTACGCGGCAAATAATGTTGAGTCATTTACGCTAAGTGACCAATCTGTTGTTGAATTAGAGAAAGGCAGTAAATTGACATTGGCAAAAGAATTCAATAAAAATGGGCGCTATTCTAAATTAGAGGGCAGTGGAGAATTTACTGTTGTTCATGACGCGGCCAATCCATTTGTTATTACAATAGAAGATCTTGAAGTCTTTGACCTTGGTACTGTGTTTGACATTGAGACGAAAGGGGATACTGTTTCGGTAGTGGTCTCAGAAGGCGAAGTTGAATTACGACTGAACGGTAAAACAATAGCGCTTGCGAAAGGAGATAGCGCATATTACGTAATTAGTGAGGAGTTAATTGAGCGCTATAAAACACCGAAAGAACGATTGGATCAAGTTTTCGTTTTTGACGGAACGAGCTTGTCGCAAGTGATGCAGCAAATTGGGGAATTCTTTGAAAGAGATATTGTAATCAAGGATGATGTAATTAAAGGGTGTAAAGTGAACATCGAATTTAAAGATGAGACTTTACCAATGATATTTGACATTCTTCAAGCAATTGTTGAGTTCGAAATAGTTTACAATAACGAAATAATAGAGCTTTATGGAGACGGTTGTAAATAGAGTGATTTGCTCAATAGCGCTAGTTTTCGGACTAGTAACAGTGGTGAATAGCCAAGTTGTATTGCCGCCTTTGGAGCGACCTATAACGTTGAAGCTTTCAGGTCAATCTTCGAAAGAAGCGTTGAAACTAATGGAGAAGAAAGGTCAATTTACGTTCGGTTATAGAACTGATTTAGTGGACCAATCGAACTCTATGACACGGGATTATGTAGAGAAAACAGTTCGAGAAATATTGGATGATATATTTCAAGGAAGCCTGTTTTACAAAGTGAAAGGCAATTACGTAATTCTTAAAAGCAGTCCCAAATTAAAGGAACAAGAAATCAGCCTAGAAGGGTATGTAATTGATTCAAAAACAGGATTAAAAGTGCCATACACTTCAATCTATGATTCAATCACTTTAGCGTCGGCAGTAACCGATGAATATGGCCATTATAAATTGAAGATTTCAAAGATTCAATCGGTCCAGTTGACAACGAAGAGGTACGGGTATTATGATACTTCATTTGTCTGGGAGGGAACTGGAACAAAGGTTTTAAATATTCAAATTCATCCGATTGTTGTTGAAGAGGGCGACACGACAGAGATCCGAGATTCGCTTGATTTCTTCGAGAGACTTGGAGATTTGAAGTTGTTTGAGCCATCTGAAGAGCAGAAAGCGAACATGATGAATTTTAGGGAACAATTTCAGCGAAAAACTCAGTTTTCAGTGATTCCAGGAGTTGGAACCAACGGGAAATTGAGCTCGACAATGTCTGTGGATTACTCCTTTAACTTGCTTGGTGGATTTAACGGTGGAGTTCGTATAATGGAGGTAGGAGCTCTTTTTAACGTTGTTTGGGATTCAGTGAGCTATTTCCAAGCCGCCGGCCTGTTCAATAGTGTAGGAGGGCCACAGATAGGTTTTCAAGCTGCTGGACTGGCAAATGTGAACGGATCTTCATTCGAAGGAGCACAATTTAGTGGACTATTCAATTTAGTAAATGGTAGTGTAAGAGGCGCGCAATTTGCAGGTCTTGCAAATGTTACAGGATCAGATGTCTATGGATTTCAAGGCGCTGGTTTCTGGAATCAAAATATGGATTCGTCCACCGTTGTGCAAGCCGCTGGGTTTGGGAATCTTACAGGTAGAGCGACAGAGGGAACGCAACTGGCTGGGTTCATAAACTTGGCAGGAAAGGACTTTGAAGGCGCTCAAGTTGCAGGTTTTATCAACTTGGCAAATGACGGTTTCCAAGGAACTCAAGTTGCTGGGTTTATCAATGTCGCTGGTGATATGCAAGGGACACAAATTGGATTTGTTAACATCAGTGATAGTCTTGCTGGCGCTCCAATCGGATTCTTTTCTTACTCTCGAAAAGGCCTCCATCAATTGGAAGTTTCTACAAATGAAATTATGCCTTTTAACGTCGGATTTAAATCTGGAACGAACCATTTCTACAATTCATTTGTTGGTGGAATCCGTTCAGGGGCAGGCGGTTCTCCTTTTTGGAGTTTCTCATACGGAATCGGTTCTTCCGTTCGGTTAGGGAATATAAGCAGAGTCTTCTTCGACTTACAATCAACGAGTATCCAGCGCGGAAATACCTTCAGAAAAAGCTTGCTCAATAAGTTGACCGCTTCCTACCAAGTTAACCTTTCGAAAAAGTTCGCTTTGGCCGTTGGACCCTCGTTTAATGTGTTTTTAATCGACGGAGTAACGACAGGTATTGGTGCAGAAATGAGCGCATTAACGCCTTATTCATTCTACGATCGGTCGTTCAATAACGATGTGAAATTGAACACTTGGATTGGTGGGCATATCGCGATCAGAGTATTCTAAAAAAAAGCGATTTTGAAATAGGGGTAATGACCTTGTTAATTGTCTTATAAATAAAAAGACAATTATGAAAATTACGAGTGGTTTCATTGCCCTATTTCTACTTCTTTTTGCAGGTTTTGCTGTAGCTCAAGAAGGAACTCAAGTTGTTCGAGGAACCATCCTTGACAATGTTTCAGAAAGCCCAATTCCAGGTGCAAAAGTAGTTATTTTAAACACTGACCCAATCCTAAGAACATTAACGGATAGCGAAGGTTATTTTAAGATTTTGAATGTTCCAGTTGGAAGGCACGATGTCGTTGTAACGTATATGGGCTATGACAATGCAGTTCTAAAAGGAGTTGTCGTTGATGCTGGAAAAGAAACGATTCTAAATATCTCAATGGTAGAACGAATCGTTGAAAAAGATGCCGTTATTGTTAAGGCCAATAAAGACAAGCCGAAAAACGAAATGTCACTCGTGAGTACACGAACATTTTCGGCCGAAGAAACACAGAAGTATGCGGCCGCTTTAAATGACCCAGCCCGCATGGCGACGTCGTTTGCTGGTGTAGTTGCGACAGGAGGAATTAACAATGATATTTCAGTAAGAGGAAATTCTCCAAGGGGGTTAATTTGGAGAATGGAAGGTGTTGAAATCCCAAATCCAAATCACTTTTCAGGCGTAGGAACATCTGGAGGTGGAATCTCAATTATCAGTGCGCAACTCATGGGGAATTCAGATTTCTCAACAGGAGCTTTTGCTGCAGAATATGGCAACGCGCTTTCTGGAATTTTCGATATAAGTCTTAGAAAAGGAAACAATGAAAAACGCGAATTCACTGTTCAAGCCGGAGTTCTAGGTTTGGATGTCGCAATGGAAGGGCCTTTTAAGAAAGGATACGACGGTTCCTATCTCGTAAATTACCGCTATTCAACTTTGGGACTTGTATCTGAGATTGTTCCATTGGGAGATAACATCACAACGTTTCAGGATGTTTCATTCAACGTTTATTTGCCAACGAAAAAATTCGGGAAATTTGGAATCTTTGGTCTCGGCGGATTGAGCAGCGATTCCTGGGCAGCCACTGAGGACACACTTCTTTGGCAAACTGATCAAGGGAAGCAGTACCAAGGAGAATTCATGTCGAATACAGGAGTTGTTGGTGTTTGGCACAAAGGACGTTTTGGTGAAAAAGGGTTCTTAAAAACGAACATTGCACTATCTGGAACAACCAATGGTGATTTTGGTGAAGTTCTCGATTACAATTTTACTCCACATCGTGAATATGACGAGGAATTCATTCAAAAACGATTGACAATTTCAACCGTTTATACGTATAAGATTTCTGCTAAAACCAATTTGAAGTCAGGGTTCACCTACAATCGCATTGGATTCAACTTGAGAGAAAACGATTACGAGAACGAACAAAAGTATGTCATTCTTGATGAAAAAGGCGCCGCCAATACACTTCAAGGTTTCTTTCAGATGTCTCATAAAGTCAATGATAAGTTGACTATTAACGCAGGGGGGCATTATTTACACTTGTTATTGAACAATACGTACAACATCGAACCGCGATTCTCAATGGGGTATAAAATGAGTCCGCGTCAATCAATAAATGTTGGATACGGCCACCACAGCCAGATTCAACCGCTTGGATCTTACTTTGCATCTGTTACGGATGCGCAAGGGTTGGTAACGCGACCGAATCGAGATTTAAAATTGAACAAAGCGCATCATGCCGTTCTTTCCTACAGTTTGGCAATCGATGAAATCCACAAATTGAAAGCAGAAGTGTACTTCCAGCATTTGTACAATATTCCACTTGGAGCTAGAAACGACAGTACGTTCAGCTTAATCAACGACGATTACGGGTTTGAAACTTCGCAGCTTGTGAGTTCAGGTATTGGAAGAAATTACGGAGTTGAATTGACATTTGACAGATCATTGAAAAAAGGATTCTATTATTTGATTTCAGGTGCTCTTTTTGAGTCAAAATACCAAGCGTTGAATGGCAATTGGTACGATACGAGATTCAATACCAAATACACGTTTGTTGTGACTGCAGGAAAGGAGTGGGCCTTGAAAAACAAAGAAAAGAAGAGAACTGTCGGCTTGAATATCAAATCCATTTTAACAGGAGGCCTTCGCTACACAGGCTTTGATTTATCAACATTGAACGGTGATGATTATCCAGAATTGGATTACACGAGAAGCTTTGAAGAGAACATGCCTGCGTATTATCGTTTGGACGTTCGAATGAGTTTGAAGAGAAATTACAAGAAAGTAACGAGCACCGTATCTCTTGATTTACAAAATGCCTTGAATAGAAAAATTCCAGGAGGACAATATTTTGACATGGAAACGGGAGATGCGAAGTATTGGTACCACCCTGGTATCATCCCAGTTTTAAGCTATCGACTAAGATTTTAAAAAAAAATACAATTCGAATAGGGGTGATCTCTATTTGAGTTGTCTTTAAAGAAAAGAGTACAATTATTTAGAAAACAAAAACAAAATACCAATATGAAAAAGTCAATTTTATTAAGCGCGCTAGTTGCAGTAACCTTATTATTGGGTTCGTGTAAAAAGGAAAATGTGAAACCGTCAAGTACAATCACGACAGAGACAAGAAATTTAACTGGCTTCGATGCTCTAGACGTTTCTGATGCGATTGATGTTGAAGTAACCTTCGATCCAACTGTAGAAAGTGTAGTTGTTGAAGCGAATTCAAACTTACACCAATACATACTCACTGATGTTGTTTCAGGACGTTTGAAAATTCGAATTAAAAACAACGTTAGATTCAAGTCTGGGGCGAAAATTAAGATTTTTGTTTCAACGACTTATTTAGATGAAGTTGGAATTAGCGGAGCTTCTCGTGTTGAATTCACAAATGAATTGGTAACATCATTTTTAGACTTGGACATCTCTGGAGCAAGTACTTTTCAAGGTGGGATGACAGTAACTGATTTCGAAGCAGAAGCAAGTGGAGCATCAAACATTGAACTTTGGGGGTCTTCAAATGCTTCAAAAATGGATTTGAGCGGAGCTAGTAAGATTACAGATGAAGATTTCACTATAAACGATCTTGACATCGACCTTTCTGGAGCAAGTAGAGCTACATTAACTGTAAACGGAGTGATGAATATTTCAGCTTCGGGTGCGAGCTCTTTAGATTACTACGGAACGGGATTAATCAACAATCTTGATTCGTCAGGTGCGTCGAGCATAAACAAACACTAATCAACCAGTACAGGGTAAATGAAGCCAATCTTTGAGAAATCGAAGGTTGGCTTTTTTTGTGCAGTTTCAATTCAATTGCCTAAAATTCAACATCTAAACCCCAATGAAAATTAGAAAAAACACTATCTTGTTCAATAATTACCAACTCAAAACCACCGTTAAATGCCTAAAATTCACCTAGATAAATCCGTTTTAGTAGATGCCAGTGCTGAAAAAGTATACGCAATCATTAGTGATTTTCACAATTGGAAACCTTGGTCTCCTTGGATGATAACTGATCCTGCAACGAAGCTCAAAATCAATGAAGACGGGAAATACTACGAATGGGTAGGTGACGTCACTGGAACGGGGAATATGACCGTTTTGTCTGAAAAGAAAAACGAACAAGTAGATTACGATTTGCTTTTTTTGAAGCCATTTAAATCGAAAGCCAAAGTTTCATTCATATTGAAGCCAGAAGGAAATGGAACGCGCGTTCATTGGACGATGGACAGCAGTTTGCCATTTTTCATGTTTTGGATGAAGAAGATGATGGTCACTTTTGTAGGTATGGATTACGACAGAGGTTTGGGAATGCTTAAAGAATTCGTCGAAGTTGGAAAAGTGAACTCTGAATTAACCTTTAAAGGAATTCAAACTTTTAAAGGAGGAAAGTACGTTGGGATTGAAAGAGAATGCACTGTCAAAGGTATATCAGCTGCGATGAGCGAAGATTACACCAAGCTTATGGAATTCATGATGGGAACGCACAAGGATAAAGTGGCTGGGCCTTCATTTTCAATTTACAAAAAGTTCAATCCTGTAAAGGACCAAGTTGTTTATACTGCTTGTGTGCCTGTTAACGAGGTAGTTACTGATTTACTAGACGGGATGGAAATGGGAGAAGTTCCAACAACGCAAGTACATTCAATTCACCATAAAGGGCCTTATAAATATTCTGGAAACGTTTGGACAGCTCAGTACTCTATGCAAAGAGCTAAAAAATTCAAGTCAAATAAGAAGATCTTCCCGATGGAAGTCTATTTGAACAGTCCAAAAAACACACCCGAACTTGAATTGGAATCAGAAGTAGTTTTTCCGACGATTTAGTGCGTATATGTGCGCAAAATTATGCGTTCATTTGCGCAATCTATTGAAAATTTGAAGTACTTATACTCATTGTGAGAGTCTTGTTTTATGCTTAATTTTGTACAGTTAACTGTAACTATTAAACATATATGGCTGAAATTGAAGTTTTCGAGGAGTTCCCTTTTCGTATTTACGTAGATGATGTTTTTGCACAATTTTGTGACTTTGAAAACTGGAAGAACTGGATGCCCTGGTTTGTCTCGGATCCGACAGCTGAAATGGAAGTTTCAAAAGACAAAACACATGTAAAATGGAAGGGTAGAGTTATTGGAGAGGGCGAACTCAAAAGGGTTTCGATGATTCAGAATTTATCCATGGAATTTGAAATTTCAATAACACACCCCAAACCTATTAACGCCAAAATAGAACTCAAGTTTAGCCAGAATTCATTTGGAACAATGGTTGGTTGTGGATATTACGAGAAGCTTCCGTTTTTTAAATGGAGGGGAATCGAACAGAGAGCCAAAGAAATAACATTCGATATAAAGCGCGGTTTGGTTTCCGTAAATGAATATTTACAACGTGATGGAGCAAAATCAACGATTGAATTGACTGGAGTTCAACAAAGGGAAGGTGTCCGATACATGGGGATTGAGCGAAAAGTTCCATTTTTTCAATTGCAAGCGCACATAAAAAGGGATTTCGAAAGATTGATCCCGTACATTCGAAAAAGGATAAAATATCCCGAATTACCTGTCGCATTTGTAATTTACCACGAATGGAACAAAGAAACGTATGAGGTGCATTTAACTTCTTGCGTTAGGATGCCAGAGGAACCCGAAGATGCGCCACATTGGGCAGTCTCCGGGAGAACCAATGATTCTAGAGTATTTACCGTTAAGCACCAAGGAAGAAGTAATATCACCAACGCTTGGCGTGCTGTGGATTATTTAGATCGAATGGATTTATTAGATGTTGATAAGAGCACGGGCTACGCTGGAATTGAGTTTTTCACAAATGGACCGTTGGATATTCTAGACGACGACATTGAATCAGATTTTATCGTTCCATTGAACGCCGTTAACGTCTTGTCCGAAAAGGAATACGTTACAATTTGATTGTCCTGAGTCAAATACTGAAGATCTTGAAGAGTGTCGAAGTTTGAATTATGAGTGATGAATTATAACTTCGAAATTGTTCAGGCCTATTTAATTCGTATTTTCGCTTCGACTTTTAACCTCGAATGGGAAACTTTATAAATAATCTTCTTGACAATTTAATTTCTACAATGTGGCGTCTTATGGATTTGCCCTTGTATTTCTTGTTGTTGTTGATTGTCGCATTCTTAGTTGTCTTCAATCGTTTTGGTCGTAAATGGCTCAAGAAATTGTCGGATCAGAAACGTTTGTATATCAATGCTATTCTCGTTTTATTAATGCTTCTCTTTGTAGTTGATAAGAAATTCTCTTTTATGAGAGCTGAATTGACTGGCTTAAATAAGAAAGTAAGAAATGCCCAATTCGGCGGAGGTTCTGTTGTTGGAGGAACGCCATTTGATTTGAGAGAATTCAAAAAGCAATTCCCTAAGTCTGATATTCAGGAAAAGGCCATCCATGAAGCCGTTCAATTTATGGTTGTGACGCAAAAAGATCCCAATTCAGTTGTTTACATTGCTCGAATTGATCTTAGAAACCCAGACGCAAAAATTCAGGTTTCGCCAAAGAAAAAAGGGAAATACCTCACAAGTAAATTTGCAACAGACCATAAATGCTTGATCGCTATAAATGGGGAAGCAGGGGAGTCGATGGCACTGGATTGTGACCTGGGTGAATGGTCGGGAAATTGGGTCTCAAAAGGAAAATCCGTAATGATGGCTGATACCGACAAACGGCCATTTATGGGGTTCAACAAGCTCAATAAAGGAACATATTACGAAGAATCATTCGTTGATACAAAATACAAATCGGATTACTACAATGCCATTTGGGGCCGTTTCGATATTCTTAAAAAAGGCAAAGTTCTTACACACGAAAGAGATCTCCCTTACGCTAGAACCGTTATGGGATTGAGCAAGGATGGAACTCAATTGTACCTAATGATCGTTGATGGTAAGCGTCCAGACCACAGTGTTGGATTGTCCTATAAAGATTGCGCAAAAATGCTAAAATCACTTGGAGCAGAGGATGCGATGGCGTGCGATCAAGGAGGCTCATCTTGCATGTACGTGAGAAACATGGGAGGGATTATCAATCGTCCCGCGGACAGCGAAGGAATCGAACGTAAAGTTTATTCTCATTTTGGAGTATCGTTTTAGAATTTAGATCGCTGCGCTTTTGGATCGTTACACTCTTGGATCGCTACGCTTTTAGATCGTTGCACTCTTAGATCGTTTCACTCTTGGATCGCTACGCTTTTAGATCGTTACACTCTTAGATCGCTGCGCTTTTAGATCACCTGCGGCTTTTGGATATTGGTTTTATACTTGATTCTAAAATTGAACGCTCATCAATGAAATCACCATTTCTAACTTATAACTCCTAAGCTTTAACTTCTAACCTAAAACATCCAATTCCCTCTCAATACACATCTTTTACTTACCACGGTAGATAAATTTTGTTAATTCGTAGTTTTAATGAATAATCCTATCTAAATTTGTTCAGAAAGAACAGGGAAATAGGCAAGTGGCAACGACACGAATCAGTCTAATATCCAACTTCTATACATCCATCCAAATAAAATGAAAAACAAAATAGTCACACATACATTGCCAGCCCAAAAGATAGACATGGGAGGGTTTCCAGTGAAACAAGCACTGCCAACAAATAACGTTGAACAAGTAGATCCATTTTTGCTATTGCACCATGCAAGGGTAAAACCGATTTATGACCGTCCAGCAAATATTCAAGGAATTGGACCGCATCCGCACCGTGGGTTTTCGCCAGTAACTTTCGTGATTGAAGGAGAGGTGCACCATCGCGATAGCAGAGGAAACAATCAAGTGGCGAAAGCGGGTGAAGTTCAATGGATTAATTCTGGAGCTGGAATAATTCACAGTGAACGGCCTTCTCAAAACCTGATTGATACCAAAGGAATGCAGGAAATCATTCAGTTGTGGATCAACAGTCCAGCAGATAAGAAAATGATTGAGCCGGAGTACAAACACATTCCAGAAACTGAAATTCCAAGAATTGAGTCCCAAGACGGTTTGTCTGATGTTAAGTTGATTTCTGGCCAGTACAAAGGTGTAAAGGGAAAAATTAACGGACAAAGTGAATTGCTCCTTTTGTGGGCAAATGCGAAAGCAGGCGCGAACAATACCTTTACGATTCCAGAAGGATTTAACGCAACAGTTTACAGCGTGAAAGGTGATGTGAAAGTGGAAGGGCATGGAGTTGTTGACCCGGAAAGCTTGTTGATCTTTGGTAACGAAGGCAATCAAGTTGAGATTCACGCCAATTCTGATGCGCAATATTTAATTTTAGCAGGAGCACCAATTAACGAACCTGTTGCACAGCACGGACCTTTCGTAATGAATAATCAAACGGAAATTATGGAAGCAATGCGCGATTATCAAATGGGGAAAATGGGTGTTTTGATTGAGGATTAGAGTTTGGATCGGCTACGCCTTTTGGATCGCTGCGCTTTTAGATCGATGCACTCTTGGAGCGGCTTTCGCCTTTTGGATCTTAGAATAATTGTCAATTGACTTAATATGTCTAATGTCTAACATCTAAATTATAACCTCAAATATTCAATATCCAGATAAATCTAGTTATTTTCGAAGAGGCGAACGCTAATTTCAAACACGGACAAATCCAAAAGCGCAGCGATCCAAAAAGAAGTTTACGACTGATCCAATTACGACTGATCCAAAATAGTATGTGTCCCTGCGGAAGAAATAAAGAATACCTAGATTGTTGTGCCAAACCACATCAAGATATAAGCAAAGCTTTGACGGCTGAGGATTTGATGCGCTCCCGATTCACGGCTTTTACGAAAGCCAATGGATATTATTTGATGCTTAGTCACCATTCAACGACGCGTCCAGAAAATTCAAATGAAATAGTCACTTGGACGAGGTCAGTTAAGTGGCTTCGATTGGAGATTCTTAATTCTACCGAGGGAGGTGAGAAGGATTTTGAAGGAACAGTTGAGTTTAAAGCGCATTTCAAGGAAAAGGGAGTGAAACGTTTCATTCATGAGGATTCGAAATTTGTTCGTGAGAATGGACAGTGGATGTATTTGGGGTTTAATAGTTGATTGAATAGGTGTGTTTTAATCTAAAGGACACAATTACATAAAAATACTATTGAACAACCTATATTTGTACCTCAATTGACTCCTATGAAACTAACTATCCTTCTTGCGCTGATATCATTTAGCGGATTCGCACAAATGCAGATCTCTTCGAACACCGTTTCGGATATCGCAATAATCAATCGAGAATTTCAAGCCAACAACAAGCAAGTAAACGAAACGATTCGTCAGTATTACCCTGTAGATAAAATTCAAGGACAGAATTACGTTTCCTTCGTCTGTACTGTTAACGCTGACTTTGACAAGGAAGACTTGCAGAGTAGAGGAATTATTGTTGGGTCAAGAATCAATGATATTGTTAGCATCAAATACCCAATTGAGGACTTAAGTGAAATTCTAAATGAAAACGGAATTGCATACTTGAAAACAGCGGGAATGGCACGAGCAATGTTGGATAAAGTGAAAGTCGGAACGCATGTAGACAGCGTTTGGGCGGGAATTGATTTGCCACAAGGATTTACAGGTAAAGATGTGATTATCGGAATCACGGATTGGGGGTTTGATTACAGCTCACCAATGTTTTACGATACATTATTACAAGACACTCGAATTATCGCGGCCTGGGATCAATTCAAAAACTCAGGACCCGCTCCAGCTTCGTATAGTTACGGTACGGAATATTCAACTCCAGCGGAATTTGTAAACGCAGGAGCAGATACCGCGAATTTTTATTCGTACGCAACACACGGTTCTCATGTAGCGGGAATCGCCGGTGGAAGTGGAGCAGGGCTAGATTATAGAGGAATGGCTTTTGAATCAGAATTTTTATTTGTCACGTTTTTGTTCAACGAAGCCGCTGTTTTGGATGCTTGGGAATGGATGTACGATAAATCAGTTGCGGAAGGGAAACGATTGGTGATTAGCATGAGCTGGGGGATTTACCACATGGGCGCATTGGATGGCTCTGATGTCCTTGAGCAAGCAATTGACGCGTATTCAGCACTTGGTGTTGTGTTCGTTTCATCGGCCGGGAATAACGGAGACGTTAACTTCCATATCGACAAAACGTTCAACAACGATACTATTAAATCGAGAGTCAATTTCTATTCAAACACAGGATTAGCATCGCTTTGGGGGCAAAGTATTCACATGTGGGGTGATCCAGGAGCTTCATTTTCTAGTCAACTTATAATAGCGGATAACACCAACACTATCATTGCATCGAGCCCGTGGTATCCAACGTCTTCAACGCCCAATTACATTGATTCATTTGTTGTTGCAAGTGGAACGGATACTATATTTTTCAATCTTTCAGCAGATGCGGTATATCCAACGAATGGAAGGCCACAGACAAGATTGAGAGTGAAACAAGCCTCTTCGATTTATAGAATCGGAATTCGATCAACGGCCGCAAGCGGAACTGTGCATTATTGGAACTTAACAGAACTTACTACGGATGTTGGAAACTGGGGAATGCCCTTTACTAGCTTAGGTTCTGGTTCAACGGCAGGAGATAACTTATACGGAGTGGGCGTTCCTGCTTGCGCAAATACTGCAATTGCTGTTGGCGCCTATTCGTCTGAGTTTTTTACAGTGTCGAACAACCTTGTCGGTGGTGCAGAAGCTTCATTTTCGAGCAATGGACCATTGATGGATGGAAGTCTAAAACCAGACATTTCAGCACCTGGAGTGAATGTGGCATCTTCAATCTCTTCGTATACGGACAATAACTTTGTTTCAGTTGCAACGGTAGATTTTAACGGTCGAACGTATCCATTTGCACGCTTTAGTGGAACGTCAATGTCTGGGCCTGCTGTAGCTGGAATCGCAGCAATCCTTTTGGAAGTAAATCCATTTCTATCCGCAAATCAGGTGAAAAGCATCTTAATCGAAACGGTTCGAACGGATAGTCATACTGGTGCAATTCCTCCACACAGCGCTAAATGGGGGTGGGGAAAAGTAAATGCCTATCAAGCGGTTAAATTGGCGCTTTGGGTTGTCGGTGAACAGGAAATCGAACTAGAATCTTCGTTGACGGTTTTCCCGAATCCAACTTCCTCAGAAATTTCGATCAATGGAATTGAAGGAATTGTTGAAGATGTTCAAATCATTGACATGAACGGGAAATCACTCTATGCATCAGACCAATTGACGACAATCAATGTAAGTGAATTGAATTCTGGAACCTACTTCGTTCGCCTTGTTGTTGACGGAAAGGTGCAGCAAGTGAAATTCGTGAAAGAATAGATTTAGTCGAACATTTCATGATAAGCCTTGTATTCGGCATAATTCCATTCTAAAAATCCTTTGGATTCCCATTTCATTTTGAAAATAATTTTGCGCATTCTAATTTCCCAGAGGTATTCCTCAACGCCCATGTAGATTCTTCGGTATGACCCTGAGGAAAGGCTAAATTTGTAGCTGTAATCTTTCTCCTGCTTGATGTCAACTTTTTGCAATTCGGCTTTGGGTTGGTCCAAATAGGGAAGGGCGGAATCGGACAATTTGGACAGGTAGTTCAGATGAACAAATGATTTCTTAGAATTTTCAAAATTATATTCAGCGATGATTCTGTCCCAATTAAAACCCGACGAAAGAACCAGAACGATCATCCAAACATACGCGTTGTTCTTCGTTAAATAATAACGAGACTTCGTGCCTTTTACTTTCTTGTAAACGCTGTAGAGCCCGTAAATAGTAAGGATTAAAAAGAAGATGATTGCAATTCTCTTGTAGGCCAATGCAAAGTATTGAATGTAATACCAATTCCGTACTCCAACTGAAATCGCAAGAAAAATGTTTTGCCCAATCCAAATGTAAGTTAGGACTTTCAGCGTTTTATTCTTCTTGTAAAAATTCAAATTCGCACGGAAGAAATAGAGTACAAGCAGAATGGAAAGGATAATCGCGACAATCAATACATATGTTCCGTCGTGAACAAATTCTTTCAAGTATTGACCTTCCCATTGGAAATTCAACCAAACGTGATTGAGGTCCATGATATTAAGTCCAAACAACAAAACGTTTAATGAGATAAATAAGAATACCGCAGATTTATATTCATTCAGTAGACCTAAATTTCTAGCTGTATTGTCTTTGTCCCTTTTTCGTCGGATCAATGCCTCTGAAGCTTCCGAATCTCGTTCTGCCGCTTGTTCGTTCTTGCTTCTGACCAAAGCGTAGATACTGATTACGAACCCGACTAGGAATGTTACGATAATTGAGAATTCAATAATGTCGAAAAATGCTGTGATACTGTCGAAAATCGTTGACCAAATTGAATTTATGATCTCCC
>JAWUWJ010000040.1:0-9106 GCA_034111925.1 Crocinitomicaceae bacterium | reverse complement strand
GGCTGTCAAATCCGCCGAGCGATGAATAATAAACGCGTGTCTTAAGTCCTGAATTAATGAAATCAGCAATTCCTTTTATGTTCTTGGCAAAGGCCGTGTTCGGGTATTCTGTAGCCGTTTCATAAATTTTAGATTGCGTATAGATGTACTCCGCAGAAGAATATGTTTCCAAAAGCGTTTTGTACAAATAGCCTTGATTGTTTTCAGAAAGCAATTCAGGGTCTGTATTGTCAGCGATACTTTTAAAGAATTTTTCTCTGGTTGCTTGAAACAACTGCTGCGGATTCTTAACTGCAATTCCTTTGAGGTTTTGACCTTTAAGAATCATGGACAAACTGGCGTCGTGTTCAATTGCTTGATAGGAGCGTTGGCAATGAGAATCTAAATAACGACCCACCCATCCCGTTTTCAAATATTCATCTGACGCACTTGCGGAATGCCAAATATCTGTACTTCGAAAGTGGGAACGGTTTGGGTTTGGATAACCGACGTTGTTTATAACGGACAGTTCCCCTTGGTCGTACAACTCTTTCAAGCCGAGGCAAGATGAATTGATGCTTAATTCGTTATTCAGTTTGTATAAATCCGTTCCCGATTTCGCAATGTTCGGACGCAATTGATGGTAAATGTCGTTTTGAAAAGGAACAATCGTATTTAGTCCGTCGTTTCCTCCTGAAAGTTGAATGATAATTAGATTGCGGTATCCAGAAATTTCATTTGGGCCCAACAAGTTCATTCCTTTTAAAAATGAAGGTACGAGCATCAATCCAGATGCGAAAATCGATTTTTTGAGAAAGTCTCTTCTATCCATAATTTAACAGAGTTGATATTCTGGTAAGCTTACGAGCTCAATTGCTCTTTCTTTCACCGAAAACTTCGTTGAGTTTGTAATTGTGGCCTTTGCACCTGCTGATAATTTAGGTTGAATTAAATAATCAATTAAGCGACTTTCTTGAGATTTGATTTCCCTTTCAAAGAACTTCCAATCTGGATAGGCCTTGAATCTTTTTTCGACCCGTTCGCTCATTCTTGACCGTTGTTTCTTCAAAATTTCGTTGGCTTCTTCGGGTGAATCCCCATTCTCATCCCAGGCGATTACACCGAAGTTGAGCAAGATGGCCGAGAGTTGCATCCGAAGCATTAATGTCGAACTGTCGATCCAACCTTTTCCGCTTTGCCAACCTGCAACGTTCGGTGGAAAGAACAATGTTTGATTGAGCTTCGACTGTAATTTGATCAGCGGTTTTGGATCTTGGTATTCAATTTTGAATTGTTTCGTGATTCCAACAAGCAATTCCGTTGGCGATTTAATTCTGCAACCGATGCTTTCTTCCGCCATGAATTCTTCACTTAAAAAGACCGATCGGATTAGCGTTGATAGATCGTATTCGGAGTCATAGAAAACGTTGGTGAACTTCTCCAATTGTTCTTTGCTCAGCGGTCTGCTAATCAAAAAACCGATGAGTTTTTCTGTTAAATACCGCGCCGTTTGTTTTTGTTTGAGGAGAATTTCAATAATGTCTTCGCCCTTAAAGTTTCCTGTTTCACCAAGAAACGTTTTGCTGTCTGTATCGTGAACGCGTTCATTGAAAACAAATTTCCCTTCTTTGGAAAACGACCATCCGGTAAACGATCGGGCGGCTTCTTGAATATCAATTTCCGTGTACCCATTGTCGCGGCCTAGCGTAAACAATTCCATGACTTCGCGTGCAAAGTTTTCATTCGGGTGCGACTTCTTATTCTGTTTGTTGTTCAGAAAAGAAATCATTGCTGGTGATTTTGAAACCTCCATTAGCATTGTCGAAAAGCTACCCAAGGCATGCTCTCGGACGATATTGTTCAAATGAAGCAATCCATGTGGACTGTTCATTCTAACCGCGAAATGATCGTGAAAAAAGAAGGTCATTTTCTCGCGCAGAACGGCTTCAGTTTCGGCCATTCGTTGCATCCAAAGAATATTCATTGTGAAGATGTTCTTCTTGTCCAGTTTTCTCAATTCCTTCTTTTTCTGCTTGGATAATTTTCGTTTGTCAATAATTAGTGGACCTAAATCAACTACGAGAGGATTGAATTTTTTACTGGATGAAAATAGAGCATCAACGATTTTTTCGCAAGATTGATTCTCGATCGATTTTAATTGGCTGGGCTGAATTCCGAATCCTGCCCTCCAGTATAAATGTTGAATTTCCTTTTTGGTAATCTCCATGGGGATTGGACAGGTGAGGGGGTGAATGGTTTAATTTTAAAGTTGCACTAATTGAGGTAGAATTGCAGTTGCAGAACGACGATGCTGTAGTTTTTCTAATCTATGTCATTCATTATTAGCTCCATCTCATATTGTTGAGTAAATTTCTGCATTCCATGTTTTTCTAAAAAATGACCGAAATTTAGTATCCGATCATCTATATTAATAAATGAAATCTTTTCTTTAGATTCTCTTGAAACTTCATTTAACAATTTGCTTCCCAAGCCTTTTTTTCTATGGTTTTTATCAATAGCAATTTGATGTATTCTCTTCTCGGTAGGATTGAAAATGATATAGCCAACGAGAGTATCTTTCAAGTAAATTCCTTTCGAAGTATTGACTGGTTTTAAGTTGTTTAATGTCAATATAGAGTTTTGCCATGTTGGTTGGTGGTCCCAAAAGGATTGAAGCTGTGGCCAATCATAATTTTTTAATTCTTGTATCGTGTATTCCGATTCTTCAGTAGTTACAGCCAGTTTTCCGTTGTAACAATTCAAGGTTCTTTTTTGTTTAAACCCTAAGCTCTCATATACTCTTATAGCTGGTTTGTTGATTGTCAGCACTTCAAGTGCCATCTTGTCAATTTTATTCTTTCGAAAAACGGGCATGATGTAATCAAACATTTTTAATGCTAAGCTTTGTCCACGTTTACTTGGAATAACTCCAGTACCGCCATTGTAGATTGCTTTTTCATTGTTTTCAATGGCATAGAAATGCAAGATAAAACCAACGAGCTTATTATTTTCAAAGGCTCCAACTGATAATTCTAAGATTCCATTTTCACTTGAAAACTTGTCCTCTAACTGTTTTTTAGAAAAATAAATCTTGAAGTAATATTCCGAAAAAGATAGATTAAAAACATCTTCAATTTGATCAAATGATACTCCTTTTAATGTTTTTATCTCAATCATGAAATTTTCTTTTTTGCAACGCAGATACAACTTATGGAATTAATTGTAATCCTCAAACAAAAAAGTGTGTACTTATTGATTTCACTCAATCATAAAGTATTAAAGTTTAATGAGTTTGTGTATTTCATGTTTGCCATTATTAAGAGTGACAAACGCAGTATAGACTCCAGAATCAATTTGGCCCATTTGTATGGAGTTTTTTCCGCCAATAAAGAACTGCTCGAGAATCAATTTACCAGCACTATCAAATATTGTTATCGTTCCTCCAAATTTTGAAACCAATGTAAATTCATTATTGAATGGGTTGGGGTAAAAAATTGTTTTTTCTATTCCACAATTAACCGAAACTGTTTCAAATAATTCTGTTGTACTATTGAAATCAGTTTGTGACAATCTGTAGTACGAGGTTCCGTCCAATGGATTGGAATCCATCCAAGAATAGTGTTGAGTAGTGGTTCCTGTTCCGAGGGCATCAATGTTCTCCATTGTTTCAAAGATGAGTCCGTCTCTGCTTCTTTCAATAGTAAAATAGTCGTTGTTCAACTCAGTAGAAGTTGCCCAAGTTAAAGTGGGATTTTCATCGGCGCAATTTGAAGTGAAATACATTAAGCCAACGGGCAGTGGAGTGGATTGTTGAATTGACGCAATTGTTATATAATTCGTCGTGTTTAATGAAAGGTGTGTGTTAGAAATGTTGCTAACGGTTACAACTGGATTCGCATACGAGATGACGATTCCTGTGCCATCTCCATTGAAATAGCATGTTGTTCCTCCATTAGAAAAATTGCCATCATCATCTACAAGTAAGCGCAATTCATTTGGGTTCACTGACCCTTGATTTGCACAAGCGTTCAATGTTAAGTCTAGGTTGAACTGATCCGTGAAATTGGTATTCGTTACCTTCCATTCTCTTTCTAATCTTGAATAAAGCCCGCATGTCCCTGGGATTTCTGCGTTAGATGCAATTGTTGCACACATCTGGTCTGTATTGTGCCCAATTGTGACATAGGAATTGTCAGTGCTAAAAGCACCACTATTCGCAGTGTTGGTAGCCGTCAGTGCGTTTAAATAGATCCGCGTTGTGTCGTCGTAACTATGGGATTGTTTTTGAAGTAATCCTTGATTATCATCTCTCGCAATTCCAATAACATCATTGTGATATGTTGGATAAATTGCTGCAAACCAAACTGTATTTCCATTTGTTGAAATGTAATCGCCTTGGGTTCCGCCCCCAGTATTTAGAAGTGTGGCACCATATTTAATTGCTAAATACGTGTTTACTTTAACCATTTCAAGGTTGGTTAAATCTGTGTTGTAGAATATAACTTCGTGTAAATATCCATTGAGAGGAGAAGATCCTATACCAGGTTTAACACCAAAGTATAGTCCGGTTGGTCCAGTAGATGCTGAATTGGAAGAGGTAAGTGATTCCGATGACCTGTCATACAAATTCATAGTTGTAGCTCCCGTTTTATTGCCTTTGTAGGACACAATACTTGGTACAAACCCTTCGGCCCATGTTCTTGCTCCATTTACTGAATTTCCAGTTTTACCTAATCCCATCAGTCCATTCGCACCTAAATTTCTGAGCTGTATTGCGTCAAGACCAGTTTCATTGTAAAGTACCAAATGGTCATTGGACGTTGCTGTAGGGAGTAGATAAGCACAAAAGAAGGTTCCTTGATCTGCTCCATTAATGTTGTTGAGAAAATTCGGAGAAGCGTTATTCTCGAATGCTTTCAGGTTTGCAGTTGTATTGCCTGTAAACTCAAGTGTGGTATTGTAATTTGAAACATCGCCAACAGGAGTGTTTGTTGCTTGAGGGTAAGGAGTTAAGGCATCAGTAACAGTTGTTGAATTTATTCCAACAGGATATGTAGTTGTCCAAGTGGTTGCGTTTCCAAGTGGGAGAGCATCAGGCATAAACCATGCAGTTAGATTAGTCGTTCCTACATTTCCTGGATTTTGCGCAATTGTTAGATGTACTGAGAAAAGAGCAATAGTTAGTGCAAAGTAATTTTTCATTAGATCAGTGATTTGCCACAAAAGTACATGATAGGGGCTAAAAGGGTGTTGTAATTTGGGCGACAATGGGGCGACAACTCTGTTAATTCTAACCTAAGAAGCTTTTAATGTATAGAGAAAGATCATCCTCAGTTGACAGGTTGAGTTTACGTTTTAAACGCGTTTTTGTCTTTTTAACGGAAGCATCGGTAATGTTTTTGCTTACTCCAATTTCTTTGTTGGACATATTCATAGCTATCATCGCGGCCAATTTTAAATCGGGTTCTGTAAGCTCAGGATGTTTGATATTTACATTGCTATAAAAGCTGCTGCTTAAATCACCCATTTTGTTTTGAAGCTCGGCACGTGCAGATTTTATATCCAATTCGTTTTGAATGAAGATTTCAATTTTCTTGAGTTCTGGTTTTTGAATTTGATTCAAGTCATCAAGCTCTTTTATAATTCTCTTAGAAAATCCTTGCTTGAATTCTAACTCTAAGGACAATGCCTGAACATTTTTGCTCTCATTCTCGACTTTAAGTTTCAAAATTTCTTGTTCTTGATTTACCGATTTGAGATGTGCTTCTTTGATGATCTCTTTTTGAGCAGACATTGTTCTATACCTTAGAAATAAGAGAAGACTTATAATCATAGCAAGCATTAACCCTCCAATTAAAATCCAACTGTTAAGTTCTTCTCGATCACTTTCCTTATTTTGAATAACTAGCTTTTGATCTAATATTCGTTTTTCTAGTTCCATTTGTTCCGATATGCCAACGATCGAATTTTTAGAGAATGCATCGAATAAATTTTGGAAGGCTGTTTGCTGAATTTCTACTTCTGATTTGGTAGTATTAAACCATTTTTCACTATAATAAATGTATTCTTTCTTATTGCCACTAAGCTTTAACGATTTGATTAAAATTTCAAGAAGTTCTGATTTTGCGGGATACAATAATTGAGATTGATACTTGTTATACAATTCCATAAGTCGCGTGTTGACTTTGGCATATTCGTTATTTCGGAAATCAATTTTTGAGAGTAGAATTTCTGCTTGAGTGTACGAAGCGATTGAATTAGACTTCAAGCTTCCTTTAGAATCGGATTGTGCGTAATTATAGGCTTTTTCAAATTCACCTTTTTGAAAATAACAAAGTCCAATGTTTCCTTGAACAACAGGCTTTAGTTCTTTACTAATTGCACTTGAGTCAATAATTTGAATAGCTGTTTTGAAAGCACGAATTGCGTCATCATATTTTCCGATTTTTCGAGCAATCAACCCGTGCATATTATAGGCTCGTATTTGGGCTTTTATATCGTTCTTTTTATGTTGGATTTGAATGGATTCTAAGGTCGTTGTAAGAGCTTCATCATTTTGTTTTAGCTCTATGAAAAGAAGTGCTTTTTTATAGTGAATATCGGCGTTTTCGACCTTGTTACACGTCATGTTTAGATATTCGAGGGCCTTATCGTAATTTTGAATCTTAACCATCAATTCACTCAATTGACTGTGTATTCCATCACATGAAGAACAAGGAATCTCTTTGTTTGAGCCGCAAATTTTTTGTTTTGTTTCTAAGGCAAGGTGATAGGCTTCTGCAAATTTATTGAAACTAATATAGACAAGGATCTTTCTTCCGTACCCATGAATTAACGATTTATCTGTGACCTGTAGATCGATATAGTGATCTGCATAATATATGGCTGAATCATAATCTTTCTCATTGATATGATGCGAAACCAATTTATGTATCCTAAGGGATTCATCTTGCTTTTGAGCCAAAAGATTGCTCTCACAAAAAAGGCATTGGACAATGGTTATGAAGAGTAGCAGTTTTCGATTGATCATTTATTATTCTTAACTCTAATAAAGAGTGATTTTCATTTTTGCTAATCCTTTAAAATAAAATGTCCAGCTATTGTTTTGTTTGAATTCTGAAGTGTCAAAGTGTATTTCCCTGCAGCGTATCCCTTAAGATCAATCGAAGAAAGTTCAGTGTTTATTGATCCGCTGCTAATTACTTTTCCTTTTTGATTTACAATTGAGTAAACATATTCGTCAAGCAAATCGGAAGGGAGTTTAATATTCAATATACTAGCCGTTGGATTCGGATATATTTGAAGCAGACCTTCATCGTTTAATTCCAAAATATTCACGAAGGTATCGCAGTTATCTAAAAGAGTATACGTTTGATTGGCAGCATCAGTATGGAACAAGTAAAAGCATCCCAATTCGAATTGCAGGGCCTCCATATATCCATTTTCAAAATTATCCATATGATACATGTCAATCGCTATTACTCTACCGTCATAAAGAGATCGAACGCTGTTGTCTTTTGTATGGCCGATGATTACACGCTCCACTCCAAGGCCAGTTACAAAGTTGTCTACTTCTATCTGAGTTAGGTCTTCATCCGCCATTCCTCTGTACCAATAAACGCCGTCTGTTCCATTTACTTCATCACAATCATTGCTTGCACAAGCACCGTTCATTTCCATTCGGCCATAGTCATTGATCTCGTCGTAAGTAAGGTTCAAAGCTGAAACTTCTGGACTGATTCCACCATGTGTAAAGGCATAATTTCCAATTCGTTCAATTATATTCTTTGATCTCAACCATCGACCCAATTCTGTGTTTGAATCATACAATTGAGACATTCGCTTGCCCATCAGATGTGCATTGTTGAAGTATTTAACTTCCACATACCGCCAATCATCCGTTAAGTTGAACATTTCGTGATTTCCAATAATCAAATGTACTTTTCCTCCTTGGGCTTCTGCTTCGCTTTCCAATTTGTAGAGGAGCCACATGCATTCCGTCACATGAAATCCACGGTCGAACAAGTCTCCACTTATTATTAAATGACCATCTCCATAAACCCAATCAAAATTATCATCAATGATTCCTTCATCCTTGAGTACCATTGTAAATCCTTCAATGTGTCCATCAAAATCTGAAATCGTTAAGAATTTGGGTGGAGTAATGTTGTACTCAGAAGGCTCGATTGTAATTTGAGGCTTCAATGAAAACGAGAAACTTGTATTCATGTGAGGTAGGGAGCACGTCAATTGCAATCCAGTTGAAGAGGTATACGTGTTACTCACCAAACCCGTTGGAGTAACTTCTTCTACGATTATATCGGAACCGTTGTAATAAACATACGGACTGTCCTGATTGTATAAAAAGTTGGGTGTTAGATAGCAATCAAACGATAAATCTGGATCCGTAGCACCATCGTTACGCACTGAAATAGCGATTGTGTTCACGCCGTTGACAAAATAACTTGGATCAATTTTATACGTGTAGAATTCATTTTCATTCGTGGAATTGTTCTCTTGTCTTGCGGTTGTCGTGTGATTAATAACTCCTAGAGGCATCAATTCCGTTCGGAAAACTTCCTGACCATTGATGTAAACAATTGCAGCGTCATCGTGTACCATATGCATGTACATCTCATTCAATTGACTCACATCGATAACATTGATTTTCTTTCTGAAATAATAACTGGCCGTACCACTGTTTATTTCGGTTAATTCATCACCTTCGCCAAAGCCAAAGTGTCCCGCTCCAACGAACCAAGAAGAGTCATTAAACCCAACTGATGACCAAGTGGCACCTGGATCAACTGGAGAGTCCCAATAACGCCAAGAACTTCCTTGAGCGTAAAATGTCGGATCTACTTCTTCTATGACCGAAATTGTTTTCGAGAAGATATTATTGGATAAATCCTCATCGGCAGTGATTGCTACTTCTGCGCTAAAATCGTAGGTGTTAATTGCACTAAGATCTGCTGTTTGAGCAAAGGTAAAGACATGGCTTTGTCCAAGAGTTAAAGGAACTGTTCCAGGTTCTGTTGCGATTAAGTTTCCATCAATCGAATAAGAAACAGTGTAACTGTTTGCCGTTAAATTCCCGTAACTTAAAATTTCTACTTGAACCACAGCT